>DGWX01000058.1:0-1180 GCA_002395405.1 Christensenella sp. UBA4247 | reverse complement strand
GGACGCCGAGCTTGTTTTTTACGCAAGCTTCGTATAGAAGGATCGTTCCCGCCACGCCCACGTTCAAACTGTCGCACTTACCGAGCATCGGGATCGCAACGAGATCCGTATCCCAATCGTACCAACCGCGGCTGATCCCGTATCGTTCGCTTCCGAGAACGAAAGCGACCCTTTTCCCGTAAGGTAATTCGTAATACATCTTTTCCGCGCGACTGTCCGCAAGATAAACGGTAAAATTTTTGTTTTTGAGATACTGAAAGCAATCGTCCGCGCTGTCAAATTCCACGATCGGAACGTGAAACGCGGCGCCCATCGTGCTGTGAATGAATTTCGGATGCGTCAGACGCGCTTTTCTGTTTACGATAAACACGGCGTCAGCCCCCGCGCCGTCCGCCACGCGAACGAGCGTTCCCATATTTCCGGGGATCTCGATCCCGTCCAGCACGAGAACGACGGCTTTATCGTCAAACGAAAGATCGGAAAGCCTCGTTTCTTTCATTCGGCAGATGGCGAGGATCCCGTCCGGTTTATCCTTTTCCGCGACGCGGCGAAACACTTTTTCGCTGACGGTATAAGCGCTCTCCGCGACTTTCAAGAGTTTTTCCGCGAGGGATACGCATTCGTTCGTATACACGCATTCGGGCGCAACGATGACGCTCTCCACGAAAAGACCGTCTTCCAAAGCGAGAGAGGCAAGCCAAAAGCCTTCCGCGACGAATAATTTCCTCGGGTTGGGTTTGGAATTGGTTTGGATCGCTTTGATCTGTTTTATGACCGAATGCCCTTCGCCGACGTTCAGCAAACGATAAGGCTCCAAAACCTTGGCGAGCTTCTCTTGGATCTCTTCCATTCTATTTTACGATAAAGTTAACGATCTTGCCGGGTACGTAGATCGTTTTAACAACGGTTTTTCCCGCAAGAGCCCCTGCGGCTTCCGAGTTCATTACGGCGGCAACGACCTCTTCTTGGGAAGCGTCTCTCGCCACGGTCACCCTACCTTTGAGTTTGCCGAGAACTTGAACGGGGATCTCCACTTCGCTTGCCACGAGATGCTTTTCGTCATAGATCGGCCAATCGCTTTCCGCGATCAATCTTTCGTTTCCGATCGCTTCGTTGATCTCTTCGCAAACGTGGGGCGCAACGGGATACAGGAGAGTTAAGAGCGTTTTCAGCTCGCCTC
>DGWX01000061.1:957-7417 GCA_002395405.1 Christensenella sp. UBA4247 | reverse complement strand
TTTCTTTTATTCAATACGGATTTGATCAATACATTCCGTCCATTCCGCCTTGGGGTTGAACGGGTGCCGGGGGTTCGGGAATATCCGCAACGAGGGATTCGGTCGTAAGGAGAGTCGCAGCAACGCTCGCCGCGTTTTGCAAAGCGGTTCTCGTAACTTTGGTCGGATCGAGAATGCCCTTTTCCACCATATCGCAGTATTCGTCGTTGAGCGCGTCGTAACCGAAGTTCTTTTTCTTCGCCACGCCTTCCAAAATCGCGTTCGCAACGACGCTGCCTTCCTTGCCCGCGTTTACGGCAATCTGTCTGACCGGTTCTTCCAGCGCGCGGAGAACGATCGCAGCGCCCGTTCTTTCATCGCCGGAAAGGGTATCGAGAACGCTTCTCAAAGAAGGGATCACGCTGATAAGAGCTACGCCGCCGCCGGGAACGATACCTTCTTCCACCGCAGCTCTCGTTGCCGCGAGGGCGTCTTCGATGCGGAGCTTCTTCTCTTTCATTTCCACTTCCGTTGCCGCGCCTACGCCGATCACGCCGACGCCGCCCGACAATTTCGCAACTCTTTCTTGGAGCTTTTCACGATCGTAATCGCTCGTGGTCTCCGCGATCTGCGCTTTGATGGATTGAACGCGCGCCGCGATCGCTTCTTTCGAACCTGCGCCGCCTACGATGGTCGTATTGTCCTTATCGACTTTTACCTGACGGCAGCGACCGAGCATCGAAATGTCCGCGGTTTTAAGATCGAGACCGAGGTCTTCGGTAATCACTTGACCGCCCGTCAGAAGCGCGATGTCTTCGAGGATCGCTTTTCTTCTGTCGCCGAATGCGGGAGCTTTGACAGCCACGCAGTTAAACACGCCTTTGAGTTTATTCAAAATGATCGTGCTGAGCGCTTCGCCTTCGATGTCTTCGGCAATAATGAGAAGCTTTGCGCCCGCTTTATAAACGAGTTCGATAATGGGAAGGATTTCCTGCACGTTCGAAAGTTTTTTATCGGTGATCAAAATGTAAGGATCGTCCAAAACGGCTTGCATCTTGTCCGTATCCGTTACGAGATAGGGAGACGCGTAACCACGATCGAACTGCATTCCTTCCACGACGGTAAGCTCGGTTTTCATCGTTTTGCCTTCGTCGATCGTTATAACGCCGTCCGTTCCGACTTTTTCCATCGCGTCGCTGATCAGCTCGCCGATCGTCTCGTCGCCTGCGGAAATGCTGGCGACCTGCGCGATATTCGTTTTTCCCGAAATGGGTACGGAGAGCTTTTTCAAAGCGTCCACCGTGCATTCGGTCATTTTAAGGATCCCTTTCTTCAAAATAATCGGGTTCGCGCCTGCAGCCACGTTCTTTACGCCTTCGCGAACGATCGCTTGCGCAAGCACCGCCGCGGTGGTCGTTCCGTCACCGGCCACATCGTTCGTTTTAACGGAAACTTCTTTGATGAGCTGGGCGCCCATATTCTCGAAAGGATCTTTAAGCTCGATCTCTTTGGCGATGGTCACGCCGTCGTTCGTAATCAAGGGTGCGCCGTACTTTTTATCAAGAACGACGTTTCTGCCCTTCGGTCCGAGCGTGATTTTAACGGTGTCCGCCAAAACGTTTACGCCCGCTTCAAGGGCTTTTCTTGCTTCCTGTCCGTACTTAAATTGCTTTGCCATACCATTTGCCTCCTTTATTTCTCAACGATCGCGAGAAGATCGCTTTGGCGAAGAACCGTCAGTTCCTCTCCGTCGATCTTAAAATCGGAACCCGCGTACTTGCTGTAAAGCACCACGTCGCCGACTTTTACTTGCATAACGACTTCCTTTCCGTCGATCACTCCTCCGGGACCAACGGCGATAACTTCCGCCATTTGCGGTTTTTCCTTCGCCGATCCGGGAAGAACGATTCCGGACTCCGTGGTCTGTTTTTCTTCCACTGCTTTTATCACGATTCTGTCAAATAAGGGTTTGATTTTCATATGTCGAATTAAGCCTCCTTATAAAAATTCGAATAATTCTTCGCTTGGCATTATATCACCGCTTCAAGAGGCAGTGCAAGCAAGTTTATGCTTTTTGTCGTTAAATAATCAATATGTTTTTTTAATTCTTTTCCGGATCTTTTTTTATTCGCCTGATCCACGCCTATCGTTATTGTAACACGCCGTACTATTCCGTTTTCAAGTTTCGTGACAGGAATTTTCGGCGAAAAGTACGAAAAACGCCGAACGGCAAGACAGCGAAAGGGTTTTCCCCTTTCGCTCCGTCCGATCTTTCGACCGAATAAACGCTTTTATTACACTTGTTGAATATTAAACTTGTTGAGTATTTTTCACGGTAACGCGCTTGATAAATTCGAGGAAATCCGCATAAACTTCCTCTTTATTGATCTCGTTCAAGATCTCATGGCGCGCTTCGGGATAGAGTTTTATATCAAGATCGGTCAAGCCGAGCGCTTTATACTCTTCATACAGTTTGGAAACAAGAGAGCCGTTTCCGCCGACGGGATCCTTGTCTCCGCTCGCAATAAGAACGGGGAGAGATTTCGGGATCGAGCCGAGAGCTGCCGGAGTATAAACGGTTTTCAGACCGTAAAAGAAACTCTTTTGAAAAGCGATGGACATATCGAAAGAACCGCCGCAAAAATCATCCGCAAGGTATTCCTGAACGACCTTTTTATCACGCGTCAGCCAAGCGAAAGGTTGATTTTCGCTCTTAAATTGCTTATCATAGGCACCGAAAGAAAGCTTTCCGATAAGCTTCGCAGGCTTTTTGCCTCCGCAAAACGCATTTTGCAGCTTGGCAACGATCCTACCGAACGCGACTTGCGCCGTGTTCATATAAGCGGAGCCGGAAAGGATCACTCCGGAGAGAGCGTCCCCGTTGCGCTCTATGTACGCCTGCGAAAGGAAGCTGCCGTAAGAATGCCCCAAAAGAACGATCGGAAGCTTATATTTCTTTTGGGCATAACCCGTCAAAGCGATCATATCAGAAACGGTATCGTTATAGCTATCGCCCTCGACGATCCCCCTGTTGTCATATCCGCAAGTCTTTCCGTGGCCGCGATGATCTTCCGCGATCACAATATAACCGTTCGCATTCAAAAAAGAAGCGAAATTATCGTATCTGCCGCAATGTTCGCCCATTCCGTGAGCTATTTGAACGACGCCGACGGGATCCGACACTTCATCCCAAGCGTAGCAGGCGATCTCCGTTCCGTCGAAAGTATTCATTAAAAACTCTTTCATACTAACCTCCTTGTTAAAGATTATGAAAAAGTAAGCATTTTCACAACTATATTATACATAGACAATATTACAAAATCAAGTAGTAATATTGAATAATCGAACGAAAATACGGCAAAAATGCTAAAAAAGTGCCGTAAAATCAAAAAAATCAAACAAGGAGCGAAACAATGAAAACGAACGTAGCACTCGTCGGCGGGGGAACTGCCGGGCATATCATGCCGAACGTCGCCGTGATCCCATATCTGAAACAGACGTTTGACAAGGTGATTTATCTCGGATCTCCTTCGTCGATGGAAGAAAGCATCTGTAAAGAGCTGAATATCCCGTTTTATCCGACTGAAACGGCAAAATTTCACCGCAAAAAAATATGGAAAAACGCGTCTCTTCCCTTTCATTTGATCAAGGGAGTGGCAACGGCTCGAAAAATACTGAAAAAGGAAGAGATATCCGTTGTTTTCTCAAAAGGCGGATACGCTTCCGTTCCGACCGTTCTCGCAGCGCACGGGCTCGGGATCCCGATCGCCTGCCACGAAAGCGACCGATCGCTCGGACTCGCGAACCGATTTACGGCAAAATTCGCAGACAAGGTATATACCGCATTCCCCGGAACGTATAAAAAGGGAACTTTGATGCAAACGCCGATTCGCGATTCCATCTTTTCGGGTTCCGCTCTTACTCTTTTTAACGACGAAAAGAAGCCCGTCGTACTTTTTATGGGCGGATCGCTCGGCGCGCGAGCGATCAATGAAGCGCTATCCGAAAGTTTCGGAGCTCTTACCGAAAAATACAATATTCTTCATATAGCCGGAAAAACAGCCGTCCCGATGAAAACGCCCTCTTACGTTTGCGTTCCGTTCGCGAGGAACGTTGAGGATTATTTCGCCACGGCAGACGCCATCGTATCAAGAGCAGGCGCTTCCACCCTCGGAGAACTGACGGCACTCGGAAAAAAGATCCTCGCGATCCCTCTCCCCAAGGGCGAATCCCGAGGCGACCAAGAAGAAAACGCGGCGTATTATCTATCCAAAGGCGCGATCCGCGTTTTACCGCAAAGCGAATTGACGCCGAAATCCCTTTTAAAAGCGATCGACAATACTATAAGGAACGGCGCGCCTGCGCCCGCGTACGATAGAGAAACGCCGAAAAAGCTATCCGCAGAACTATACAAGCTGGCAACGATGTCGCATTAAAAAAAGAAAATAGCGCCCATTCGATCGCCGATTTGACAATCTTGCCGATTCGGCGATTTTTTATTTTTTTCGAAAAATATCTCCGAAAATGAGAGTTTTTTCGTTATCCGATACAAAAAAACGCTTTTTTGAAGATCAAATTCCCAAAAATTTCCAAAATCGGTCTTGACATAGCGTTTTTTTATGTTAGAATTTTAATAGGCGGACTTCCGCTTGATTCGACCATTACAGCGTTTGCTGTAAAATAAATTTTTTAAGGAGATTTTTTATGAGAAAAGCATTTATTTGCCCCACCAAGTACGTCCAAGGCGAAGACGAACTCCTGAATTTGGGTTATTTCGTCAAAACTTTCGGTAAGAAAGCCCTTTTGATCGCCGACCCGTTCGCTTTGAACCTCGTAAAGGACAAGCTGGCGGCAACCGCTGAAAAATATAAAGTCGAGTTCGTTCCCGCGGGCGACGTGTTCAAAGGCGAATGCTCTCGCACCGTCGTTCAAAAGCTCCAAGAGATCGCGAAAGAAAACAAGTGCGCTTGTACGATCGGTCTCGGAGGCGGTAAAGCCATCGATACTTCGAAATGCGTTGCGGCGGGCAATCCCCTTATCATTTGCCCCACCATCGCGGCGACCGACGCGCCTACTTCTCACAGCGCCGTTTTGTACACGGACGATCACGAGTTTGACGATTACGCATACTTCCGTCAAAGCCCGTCCGTGGTTTTGATCGACCTGAACGTTATCGCGAACGCTCCCGCTCGCTTCCTCGTATCCGGTATGGGCGACGCGCTTTCCACCTACTTCGAGGCGCGCGCAAACGTGAAGAGCGTATCGAACGTAAACGCGGGTCTCCCCTGCGGCGCAAATCGCGCGAAAGGAACTCTCCTCGGCTACGGAACGCACACCGCTTTCGCTCTTGCCGAACTCTGCTATAAGAACCTCATCAGCGACGGCTATAAGGCGAAAGTCGCTTGCGAGAACAACGCCGTAACGCAAGCGTTCGAAAAGATCGTTGAAACCAACATTCTTCTTTCCGGTCTCGGATTCGAATCGGGCGGTCTTGCCGCGGCTCACGCGATCCACGACGGCATTACGATCATCCACGAGATCCACGCGAACAACTTCCACGGCGAAGTCGTCGCATTCGGAACGATCTGCCAATTGATCCTCGAAAACGCGCCGGAAGACGAGCTGTACGAAGTCCTCGATTTCTGCGACACCGTCGGTCTCCCCGTTTGCTTGCAAGATCTTATGACGAACAAGAAGACGGGCGAAGTTCAAAGAGCCTCTTTGACGGACGAAGAACTCAAAGCGGTTGCCGCGAAGACTTGCATTCCCGACGAATCCATCCACAATATGCCCTTCCCCGTTACCGAGGAAATGGTCGTTGCCGCGATCAAAACGGCGGATAAGATCGGTCGCGAATACAAAGGTCTCGACGCGTAATTTCAAATCAGTCAATTTATATTAGCCGGGGTCACCCTCGGCTAATATCATAAAGGAGATAATTATGAAGAAAATAATGAATACCCCCGAAACCTTTGTTTACGATATGTGCCACGGTCTTGCGATGGCGCATCCGGAGCTTGAATTTGTGGAGAAATTCAAAATCGTAAAAAAGAAGGAAATAAACGACGATAAAGTCAGCTTGATCTCCGGAGGCGGCTCGGGTCACGAACCCGCTCACGCAGGTTTCGTAGGAAAAGGTATGCTGGACGCCGCGGTTTGCGGCGACGTGTTCGCGTCCCCTTCTCAGGTACAAGTCTATAACGCGATCAAGAAATGCGCGACGGACAAGGGCGTTCTTCTCATCATCAAGAACTATTCCGGCGACTGCATGAACTTTAACAACGCAATGAGCGACGCGATCGACGACGGCATCAAAGTGGACGCCGTTTACGTAAACGACGATATCGCCGTTAAAGACAGCCTTTACACCGTGGGTCGCCGCGGCGTTGCGGGAACCGTCCTCGTTCATAAATGCGCGGGCGCCGCTGCCGAAATGGGCAAAGAGCTCTCCGAAGTAAAAGAGATCGCGAACAAGGTCATC
>DGWX01000061.1:0-767 GCA_002395405.1 Christensenella sp. UBA4247 | reverse complement strand
GAGCCGGGTCGTTTCCGCGAAAAGATCGACTATTCGTCCGGTAAATTCTCGGACAATCTCGCGGAGAGGATCGTAAAAGACTTAAACGAAGACCTTGGTCTCAAAGCAAACGACGAAGTCGTTCTCTTGATCAACGGATTCGGAGGAACGCCGCTCCAAGAGCTTTATATCTTGAATAAGAGCACGACCGAAGCCCTTTCCAAAGCGGGCGTAAAGATCCACCGCACGATCGTTGGCAACTTTATGACGAGCATCGATATGGCGGGCGCGTCCATCACCGTTCTCAAAGTGGACGAGGATCTCAAAAAGTATGTGGATTATCCCGTTTCCACTCCCGCCCTTACTTGGGGCGCCGCTATGAGCGAGCAAGCGGAAGCCGCGGTCGAAGCGATGAACGCGATCGCGAAAGCCCTCGGAGTAACTTCCGTTTCGGCTCCCGCGAAGAAAAAAGCGAAAAAAGCCGACTCCGAAGAAGCGGACGCAAACGCGGTTTATGAAGTAGAAGGAACACCCGCGATCGGAGAAACGATCAATACGGCGGCGTTCGTTCAAATCGTAGATAAAATGGCGGACGTCATCATCGAAAACGAAGTTCCCTTCTGCGAAGCGGATAAAATGGGCGACGGCGATTTCGGAATGAGCATCGCCAAAGGATTTAAGCAGCTCAAAGCCGATTGGGCAACCCGCAAAAAGGGAGATATCGGCGAATTCCTCGTCAGCTGCTCCGAAATCATCAAAGAATATTGCGGCGGAGCGTCCGGCCCGAT
>DGWX01000056.1:3284-8967 GCA_002395405.1 Christensenella sp. UBA4247 | reverse complement strand
ATGTCGATCGCGGCAAATAAAGTAAAAGGGATCCGCGCGGCGGTCTTGTCGGACGAGTTTTCCGCGGCGGCTTGCTCCGCGCATAACAACGCGAACGTTTTGTGCCTCGGCGGAAGGGTGGTTTCGCCCGAAAAAGCGGTCAAACTCGTGGACCTTTGGCTGACGACTCCTTTTGAAGGCGATCGCCATAATCGTCGCCTTGCTTTGATCGCCGAGCTGGACGAGAGGAAATAAAAATGTTATCCGAGATCATAAAAGAAATCGCGAACGCGGAAAAGGAAGCGGAAGGGATCGTCCTCGCCGCGAACGAAGAAGCGAAAGCGATCGTAGCCCAAGCGGAAAAAGAAAGATCGAAAATCGTTGCGGAAGGAAAAAAAGAGGCGGCGGATCTTTTGTCCGAGCTGGAAAGTGAAACGGATCGTTTGGCGAAAAAAGAAGAAGAATCCATCCTTTCTCGCGGAAAAGCCCAAGCGGCGGCGCTGGAAGAGACGGCGCGAAACAAAATAAACGACGCGGCGGATCGGATCGGAAAAGCGCTTTTCGAGGAATATGGCGTTACTACCTTTTAAGAAACTGACTTTAATTACTTTGTCGAGCGATCGGGAAAAGGCGCTGACTTGCCTTGCGCGAACGGGAAACGCGGAAGTGCTTTCAGCCTGCGAGATCGAAGATACCGTCAGGGGTGACGCTACTTCCCGCGCGGAAAAAGCGGACGGAAAGCTCGCGGAGCTTTCGTTTTGCTTTGATTTTTGGCGTGCTGAAAAAGTAAAACTCGCTAAAATCGCCAAAAAACAAACGGAAGAGAATAAAATCACCTCTTACGAAAAAAAGAAGATCCCTCTTCTTGAAAAGATCCGTTCGGGGAAAAAGGACGTATCGTTTGACGAATTCGATCGTTTGGCGTCTTCGGACGGCGAAGTTTTCGAAGTCGTGGAGAGGCTGAAAAAAATCAGCGAGGAATTAACCGCGCTGAAAGGAGAGAGCGCGAGAAATGCTTCTCTTGCGGAGCAGCTTTCCGCTTTTGAGAGCGCGGACGTTCCGTTCTCCGAGATCAAGGGCGGCAAATATTATGAAGCGATGATCGGAACGCTTCCGACCGACAATCTCGAAAAAGCCGATTTTTCCCTTCTTCCCGATCTCCTGTTTGAGGATCTCGGAAGCCGTCATCGAGTAACGACGGCGTTCGTTTGTTATCCCCGTTCGGAAAAAGCGGAAGCGGAAGAATGGCTCTCGTCTCTTTCTTTTTCGAAAACGAGTTTGGATCTTCCCGTAACGGCGAAGCAAAAAACGGAAGAAATCAAAGCGCGCGAAGAGGAGATTTTCCGCTTGTCCGTAGCGCTTTCGGAAGAGGCGGTCGCTTATGAGGACGCGATCCGCCCGAAAATGGAAATATTGTTCGATTATTATCGCGTGGAAAAGGAAAAATGCGCGGCGATCGACCGTTCGCTCGAAACGAAATCGTCCTTTCTTCTTTCGGCGTGGGTCCCGGCGCATCTTACGGAAGAAACCGAGAAAGCGCTCGCGGCGTCAAAAATCCCTTATTTCAGTATGTACGAAGACCCGAAAGAAGGGGAAAAATATCCGACTCTTGCGAAGAACAACCCCGTCGTTACCCCCTATGAAAGTATAACGAATATGTACAGCGCGCCCTCTCCTCGCGAGATCGATCCCAATCCGTTCGTGGCGTTCTTTTATTTCGTTCTTTTCGGGCTTATGGTGTCGGACGCGGCTTACGGGCTGATCCTCGCGCTCGGCGGTTTCGGATTATACGCGCTCAAAAAGCCCCGCAAAGGGGAAGGTCAGCTCCTTCTGATCATCGGAATGGGCGGCATATCGACCTTGATCTGGGGCGTAATGTTCGGCGGCTATTTCGGGGAGGAATTTTTTAAGCCCGTTCTGTTCAGCCCGATGAACGAACCGCTCAAAATGCTGATTTTGTCCGTTGCGCTCGGAATGTTCCAAATCCTGTTCGGAATGGGGATCTCGTTCGTTCAAAAATGTAAAAACGGAAAACCGCTTTCCGCCGTGTTCGGAGAGGGGAGTTGGTTTGTCTTGTTCCTGGGACTCGGGCTTTTTGTCGCAAGCGGAATGGTCAAAGCGCTATCCGCGCTGAAACTGCCTTCCCTTATCGTTCTGTCGCTCGGCGGCGCGGGTGTTCTCGTCGGCGGCGCGCTTGGCAAGAAAGGCGTTAAAGGAAAGATCGTGGGCGCGTTTTCAAACGTGTATAACATAACAGGATTTATGAGCGACGTTCTTTCCTATTGCCGCTTGTTCGGGCTCGGGCTCGCAACGGGCGTCGTCGGAATGGTCGTAAATCTGATCGCCGGGATTTTGCGCGATCTGATCCCCGTCGTCGGCTACCTTTTGTTTGTCGTCGTACTCGTGGTGGGACACGTATTTAACATCGCGATCAACACACTCGGCGCTTACGTCCATAATTCCAGACTCCAATACGTGGAGTTCTTTTCCCGTTTCTATACGGGCGGCGGTCATATATTCAAGCCTTTCGGCTCGGATCTGAAATACATTCATTTGTCTGATAAAGGAGGAAACAACTTATGAGTATCGGCACTTTTTTGGCAATTCTCGGCGCGGCTCTCGCGGCGGGGCTCGCAGGCATCGGCTCCGCGATCGGCGTGGGCATGGGCGGTCAAGCCGCGGCAGGGGTTACGAGCGAAGATCCCGATAAGTTCGGCAGCTGCTTGATTTTGCAGCTTCTCCCCGGCACGCAAGGTATATACGGATTGCTGATCGCGTTTATCGTGTTTATCAAGATCAACGTGTTCTCCGGCATCAAAGCGATCTCGATGGCGCAGGGACTCGGCGTTCTTTCGGGTTGCATTCCCATTGCGGTCGTAGGTTTGATCTCCGCGATCCATCAAGGAAAGGTTGCCGTCAGCGGAATGGCGCTCGTCGCGAAGCGCCCGGAAGAGCAGAGCAAGGCGATCGTTATGGCGGTTATGGTCGAAACGTACGCGATCCTCGCGCTCCTCGTTTCCTTCCTTGCCGTTTTCTTTGCGATCTAACCTATGGCTAAGCAGGATTTGCTTTGTAAGATCCGCGCGGAGGCGGAAGAAAAAGCCGCTACCGTTCGAGCGGAAGCAAAGGCGCGCGCAGACGAGCTTGTTTTCGCCGCAAAAGAAGAGAGCGTCGCGCTTTCGGAAAGCGCGAGGAAACTCGCTTCTTCCTCTTCTCCCGAAGTGATTCGAAGGAGAAGGTCCATGGCGGAACTCGAAGTTCGAAAAATGATCCTCGGGAGCAAGCAAAAGATAATAGGCGAAGCTTACGAGAAGGCGATCGAGCGGATCCTTTCATCTCCCGCCTATCCCGAGCTTCTTCTTGCGATGATCGTCTCGCAGGCGGAAGAAGGCGATTCGATCCTTTTCTCCGAGGCTGACAAAAAGAGGCTTGACGTACAAAAGATCGCGTCGCAAGCGGAAAAGAAAACGGGATTTTCGCTTCCGATCGCAAAGGAAAAAGGAGACTTCCGCGGAGGGATCGTCCTCCTCGGCAAGCGCTTCGATAAGAACCTGACTCTCGAAACGGAGCTTGAACGCATCCGTTCGGAGAAGAACAGCGCGGCGGAAACGCTGTTTTCCTGATTTATGCAGCAAGGTCTTTTATTTCAAAACGCGAAAATAAAATCGCGCGAATCGTCTCTTTTCGGAAAGGATAAGATGCAGCGTTTGCAAGACGCGGTTTCTACGGACGAAATGGTCAAGATCCTTTTGGAAGGAGGCTATCCCGCGGGGAGCGATTACAATGAGATCCTTTCGGAAGCGGAACGGGAAGCGGAAGCCTTTTTCAAGGAAACCGCCGTTTCGGGTTACGGTCTCGAATGCTTTTCCGTTCTTTCCGATTATCATAACGCGAAAGTCGCTGCGAAAGAACTGTTTTTCGGAGCTGTGGGATCGGGATATAAGGCGGACGGAACGGTCCCTTCTTCCGAGCTTGCCGAAAAAATAAAGAAAGAAGACTTTTCCTCTTTGCCGTCGGAGATGCTTATCGCGCTCGAATCTCTTAAAAAGAAAAACGCTTCCGCGCTTCTTCTTCCCTCGGAGATCGACAAATCTCTCGATCGAGCCGCTTTTTCCGAGATCGGAAAAATGCTGACAAAAGCGCATCCCGTGGTGCGGAATTATTTCGAAACGTACGTGGATCTTACCAATCTTTCCGTCGCGTATCGCGCAAGGATCGCGGGGCTTACGGAAAAGGAAATGGAGAGCGGACTTTTGCCCGGCGGTTTGCTGACGAGAAAGGAGATAGGCTGTCTGTTCGACCTCGATCTTTCGGACGCGGCGGAGAAACTCTCTTTGAAAGAAACGTACAAACAAGCGCTCGAAAAATTGAAAGAAGGGGTCGCGCCGTATGAAGCGTTCGTTGAGAACGCGCTGCTGGCGCCCCTGAAAAAAGCGAGATACGACCTCTTTTCTCCCGCGCCGATCCTCGGCTTTTATCTCGGGAAAAAGAGAGAGATCAAAAACGTCAGACTGCTCTTTGCCGGCGTCAAGAACGGCGTGGACAAAGAGATTTTAAAAGTCAGGTTGAGGGAGCAATATGTCTGAAAAAAGCAGTATTGCCGCGCTTGGTGACGCGGATACCGTGTTCGCCTTTAAGGCGATCGGTGCGGACGCTTACGCCGTTGAAAGCGTGGAAGCCGCGCGCGAAAAGTTACGCATTCTCGCGCGTAATTACGATATTATATTCATTACGGAACAATTTGCGGAAAAGGTGACCGATCTGATCGCTCGCTATAAAACGCGCCCGTTTCCCGCCGTGATCCCCGTTCCCTCTTCGCAGGGCAGTACGGGTTACGGCAAACGTTCGATCCGCTCGGACGTGGAAAAAGCGATCGGAACGGATATTTTGAGAATAGAGGAGAACTAAAATGGCGGATGGAAGAATCGTTAAAGTCGCAGGACCCTTGATCGTTGCGGAAAATATGCAAGACAGCAAAATGTATGACGTCGTCAAGGTCAGCGAACTCGGACTGATCGGCGAGATCATCGAGCTGAGAGGAGATAAAGCGTCGATTCAGGTTTACGAAGAAACGGGCGGACTCGGCGTGGGCGAAGTCGTTAAAAGTACGGGCGAACCCCTTTCCGTGGAACTCGCGCCCGGGCTGATCGAAAGTATTTTCGACGGGATCCAGCGCCCCCTCGTTAAGCTTCGCGATCTTTCGGGATCGAGGATCGGAAGAGGATTAAACGTGGATTCTCTGTCCCACGATCGTAAGTGGGAATTTATCCCCCTGAAAAAAGCGGGAGACGAGGTGATCCCCGGCGACGTTCTCGGTTACGTGGACGAAAACACCTTGATCCGCCATAAAATCACCGTTCCGTTCGGCGTTTCGGGAAAAATCATATCCATCGAAAGCGGCAAAAAGACCATTGTGGAAGAGATCGCAAAGATCGAAACGAAAGAGGGCGAAAAGAGCGTCTGTATGCTGAAAAAGTGGCCGGTTCGCCGCCCGAGACCCATTAAGGAAAAGCTTTCTCCCTATATGCCGATGGTAACCGGACAGCGCGTGATCGATACCCTCTTTCCCGTCGCAAAAGGCGGCGTGGCGGCGGTTCCCGGGCCGTTCGGGAGCGGAAAGACCGTCGTTCAGCACCAGCTTGCCAAATGGGCGGACGCGGATATCATCGTGTATATCGGTTGCGGCGAGCGCGGAAACGAGATG
>DGWX01000056.1:2950-3231 GCA_002395405.1 Christensenella sp. UBA4247 | reverse complement strand
CGCGGAAACGAGATGACGGACGTTTTGAACGAGTTTCCTTCCCTTGTGGACCCGAAATCGGGCGAACCTTTGATGAAGAGGACCGTTTTGATCGCGAACACGTCGGATATGCCCGTCGCGGCGCGCGAAGCGTCTATTTATACGGGTATAACCATCGCCGAATATTTCCGCGATATGGGTTACAGCGTCGCGATCATGGCGGATTCGACCTCACGCTGGGCGGAAGCGCTCCGCGAGATGAGCGGAAGACTCGAAGAAATGCCCGGTGAAGAAGGCTATCC
>DGWX01000056.1:0-2894 GCA_002395405.1 Christensenella sp. UBA4247 | reverse complement strand
CGGTGAAGAAGGCTATCCCGCCTATCTTTCCAGCCGTTTGGCGGAGTTTTACGAAAGAGCGGGTATGGTTAAAGTTCTCGGCTCGGAAGACGTTACGGGATCGATCACGGCGATCGGCGCGGTTTCCCCTCCGGGCGGCGACCTATCCGAACCCGTCAGCCAAGCGACGCTTCGTATCGTAAAAGTATTTTGGGGTCTTTCCGCCTCCCTCGCTTACAAACGTCATTTCCCCGCGGTGGATTGGCTTACGAGCTATTCTTTGTATAGTGACAAACTGAACGAATGGTTCGATAAGAACGTGGATTCCGATTGGGAAAAGCAGCGCGCCGCCGCCATGCGTATTTTGCAGGAAGAGGCTTCGCTGGACGAGATCGTTCGTCTCGTCGGTATGGACGCTTTGTCGCAAGAAGATCGCTTGACGATGGAAACCGCAAAGTCGATCAGAGAAGACTATTTGCACCAAAACGCGTTCCACGAGGTGGATACTTTCGCCTCTTTGAACAAGCAATTCAAGATGCTTCGTTTGATCCTTTTATCCGATGAACTCGGGCGCGACGCTCTGTCTCGCCGCGTGGATATTGAAGACATTCTCGCGCTTCCCGTCAGAGAAGAGATCGGGCGCAGTAAATACATTCCCGAAGAAGAAATCGAAAAATTCGGCTTGATCGAAGAGAAATTGAAGCAGTCGATGGCGGCTTTGATTTCCGAAGGAGAGATTTGATATGGTCAAAGAATACAGAACGATACGCGAAGTCGTCGGACCGCTTATGCTCGTGGACGGCGTCAGCGGCGTAACCTATAACGAACTTGTGGAGATCAAACAGGAAAACGGCGAGATCCGCCGCGGAAAAGTCCTCGAAGTCAGCGAAGACAAGGCGCTCGTTCAGCTTTTCGAAAATTCGCAGGGCTTGAAAATCATGACATCCAAAGCGAGATTCCTCGGAAAGGGAATGGAGCTCGGCGTGTCGATCGATATGCTCGGCAGAGTATTCGACGGTATCGGCAGAACCAAGGACGGCGGCCCCGACATCATCGCGGAAAAATACCTCGATATCAACGGGCAACCGATCAATCCTACCGCGCGCGACTATCCGGACGAGTTTATCCAAACGGGCGTTTCCGCGATCGATGGTCTGAATACTCTCGTCAGAGGGCAAAAACTTCCCGTGTTCAGCGCGTCGGGACTGCCTCACGCGAATCTCGCGGCGCAGATCGCAAGACAAGCGAAGGTTATCGGCTCGGAAGGAGATAATTTCGCCGTTGTATTCGCCGCGGTCGGAATCACCTTCGAAGAAGCGGATTTCTTTATTCAGGATTTCAAAAAGACGGGCGCGATCGACAGGACCGTTCTCTTTATGAACCTCGCGAACGACCCCGCGGTCGAGCGTATCGCAACGCCGCGTATGGCGCTGACCGCAGCGGAGTATCTTGCGTTTGAAAAAGGAATGCACGTCCTCGTTATCATAACGGACATTACGAACTACGCCGAAGCGCTCCGTGAAGTCTCCGCCGCAAGGAAGGAAGTTCCCGGCAGGCGCGGCTATCCCGGTTATCTCTATACCGACCTTGCGACGATGTACGAAAGGGCGGGCAGGCTGAAGGGAAGCAAAGGATCCATTACCGAGATCCCTATTTTGACAATGCCTGAAGACGATAAGACCCATCCGATCCCCGACCTTACGGGATATATTACCGAAGGGCAGATCATCTTGTCGCGCGATTTGTTTAAGCGCGGCGTCGTCCCTCCCGTGGACGTTCTTCCTTCTCTTTCCCGCTTGAAAGATAAGGGTATCGGCAAGGGAAAAACGAGGGAAGATCACGCGGATACGATGAACCAGCTTTTCGCTTGCTATGCGCGCGGAAAGGAATGTAAAGAGCTTGCGGCGATCCTCGGAGACGCGGCGCTGACCGAAGTGGATAAACTATATGCGAAATTCGCGGGCGAATTTGAGAAGCGTTACGTTTCGCAAGGCTTTACAACCAACCGAACGATCGAAGAAACGCTGGATATCGGTTGGGAACTACTCGGCATTCTGCCTCGTTCCGAACTGAAAAGAATCAAGGATCAATATTTGGATAAGTACTATAAAAAGGCGGAAGAAAAATAATGGCGGTCGCAAAGGTCAATCCCACCCGCATGGAGCTGACGCGCCTGAAAGGGCGCCTCAAAACGGCAACGCGCGGTCATAAGTTGCTCAAAGACAAGTCGGACGAAATGATCCGACAATTTATGAGCCTGATCAAGCGAAACCTCGCTTTGCGGGAAGAAGTCGAGCGCGCTCTTTCCGAAACGTTATCTCGCTTTATGCTTTCAAAAGCCGTGTCGAGCGAGGCGGAGATCGAAGAAGCGATTTTGGTTCCCGGGAGAAAAGTAAAGATCAAGAGCGGAAGTAAGAACGTGATGAGCGTCGAAGTTCCCGCTTTTATCATGGAAACAAGCGAAGGAGGCGAAACTTTTCCTTACTCGTTTGCCTCCGTTACGGGAGAGCTGGACGATGCGGTTCGCGTTATGGGAGATCTTTTGCCCAAGCTCGTGGAGCTCGCGGAAGTGGAAAAAAGCTGCAATATGCTTGCGGACGAGATCGAAAAGAATCGTCGCCGCGTAAACGCGCTCGAATACGTTATGATCCCCGAATTCCAAGATACGATCAAGTACATTACGATGAAGCTTGACGAAAACGAACGCGCGAACACGATCCGCTTGATGAAAGTCAAGTCGATGATCGAAGGACGGCAGTAATGAAGATCGACGTATCTTCTTTCAACGATTATTTTATTTTTCAAGGACGGCGTTACGTGCAAGGCGGACGCCTGTTTTTGAATCATTCCGGGGCGTCCGTTTTCGGGCGTTTTCGCGGAACGGAACTGACGTTGGACGTATTTTCCGATTTCGA
>DGWX01000004.1 GCA_002395405.1 Christensenella sp. UBA4247 | reverse complement strand
TGTTTCGTTTTCAATACTACGGTTAATCGATCCTTGCTTTTTTTTATACTTTTAAGTTTGTATGTTCGATTTATACCCACAGTTGACGTGCATGTATAGACCAAGAGCATCTCTTTGTCAAAATCGCAAACAACAGAAGTTGTGTTCTCTATCATCTCATCCGCTTGTCCCTGCGATGTTACGACCCAATAATATTCTTTGGGTAATGACCAATTGTAATCGGGAGAAACGCCGGCGGTCGGATATGCCGCCTTGAAATCCGCTTTTATCCTGTCTTCTGCATTGGAGTACAACGTCGCGCTTTTCCGGAGTTTCAAATTATCACAAGAGGTAAAAAATAAAAAGCTTATAAGTACTAAAACTATAATTATATTATACTTTTTCATGCAAATCGTTTTTTTTCGCATACGCCCTCCTCGCGAGCCCGTTTATCCATATAATAGCTAAAACGAAAAGAATATGTCAATCCTCGTTTACTGCCGAAGCGGCTGTCATTTCTATCCCCTCATATATAAAAACGATTTCGGAAGGGGATTTGTCCGAACTAATATTGATTTTTTTGTTTTTTCGCAAAAACCGTAAAGAGCATAAGACGCTTTACGCTTATTTGCGCAATATATTATTTGTATTCAAAAAAAAGGGTGGTTTGAGAAACCATAAAAAAAAACCGTTCGGCGAAAACTCCGAACGGTTTTTTCAGATGATACGATCGACTATTTCAGCTTAAATTCCATAACGACCGGGCAGTGATCGGAATAGGTAAACGCCGTATAGTGGTTCGTAACCGAGACGCATTCCACGTTCTCCGAAACGAGGAATCCGTCCACGATGATCGTAAAGTTACCCTCTTTATAAGGAACGTCGCAGTTGCGGCAAGTGGGATACAGTTTATCCCCCGCGTAATTCGTGCAGCGGATCAGGCAAGAGGGAAGCAGATCTTCGGGGAAAGGCTGCGCCCAACCGAAAGAAACCGAGTCTCCGCCGTTTAGATCTTGCGTGGAAGTTCCGGTAAAATCGTGATTGAAATCTCCGCCGCAAACGCAATAATTGCCCTGCTCGTATTCCTCTTTCATATCGTTGAAAAGCATCGTCATTTGCGCGCTTCGGATCGTGTCGCTTCCGCCGTAAGCGGACAAGTGGACGTTATAAAGAACGAGTTCTTTTCCGCCTTCCGCCGCTATGCGGCTTTTGGAATAGCAGCGATCGAGATCCAAAAATTTGGAAAAACTCTTGGAGATCGGCAAACTGCGGCGAACGCCCGACGAGATCGAATAACGGGAAAGCGTCATGATCTCGCTGTTAGACGAACCGTGCGGTTTGGTAAAGGGATACAAGAGGAAAGACGAATGATAATTGACCGCCGCGGTAAACGCATAGTTTTCGAAACGATCGGCAACGAGCTTGCTTTCATCCACGTGATAGCTTCTCGTGGAATCGAAATCCACTTCTTGGAAGAAAACAAAATCGGGATCGAACGACTTGACCGTATCGCATCCGTCGCCGATACAATCGATCACGCTCTCCTTCGAACGCGCCCAAGATTCCTTGCCGCCGTCCATAAAGAAAGTATAATCCTGAACGTAAGCGCCGAAGCCGAGATTTTGCGTGACGACCGTATAGGTCGAGCTTTTGTTTACAGACGTATAGGAAGCCGATCCGGAAGGAGTCAGTTTATAATTGTCTTCGATGCGCGAATAATCGATCATTATATAAGCAAAATAGCCGATCGCCGCGAGAACGACGATCAAAACGATCGCGATCACGGTTCTTACCAACACACCGATGATCGAACGCTTCTTTTTCCCTTGTTTAGCCATAAATACCTCCTAATGAATTTTGATTTTTTCCAGCGTTTCTCCGACCTTTGCATTCAACTGCAAAGCGCCCGATACTCGCTTTTCTCCCCCGAGATTGATGACGGCGACCTTTTCTCCGCGAAAATAATCGATAAAAGAACTCGCCGGATACACGGTCAAGGACGTTCCCGCGATCAATAAAACGTCCGCGCGCGCGATCGCGCCGATCGCTCCCCGAACGACATTCTCGTCCAGCCCCTCTCCGTATAAAACCACGTCCGGTTTTACGACTCCGCCGCATTCGCATTTCGGAACGCCTTTCGACCTTTTCATATAATCGAGATCGAAGAATTTTCCGCACCTCGTGCAATAATTTCGGCGAACCGAACCGTGCAATTCGAAAACCTTCTTACTTCCCGCGTCGAAATGAAGTCCGTCTATGTTTTGCGTAACGACCGCTTCGAGCTTTCCCGCCTGTTCCAGCCGAGCCAAGAAAAAATGCGCCGCGTTCGGTTTTGCCTCGTACGAGATCATTTTATCCCGATAAAAGTCGAAAAAGTCTTCCGTCCGATCCTCGAAGCAATCGTGCGAAAGCATATATTCGGGCGGATATTTATACTTTTGATGATAAAGTCCGTCTTTGCTCCTGAAATCGGGGATCCCGCTCTCGGTGCTGACGCCCGCGCCGCCGAAAAAAACGAGCCGTTTCGCCCCGTCTATCATTTTTTGCAGTTCTTCGATCTCGCTTTCAGCCATAGCTTAACTATATCATATCAGGGAAGTCTTTTTCAAGAGGGTAAAGAGTCCTTTTTCGCTTGCTGACGGATCGCTCGCGGTGATATAGTAAACGTATGAAAACAGGAAATGACTTTCTTGCCGGACTCAGAAAAGGGATTCCCGTTGCGATCGCGTATCTTGCGGTCTCTTTTACCTTCGGTCTCGCCGCAAAAAGGGGCAATTTCCCTTTTTGGTTTACCTCTTTGATTTCCGCAACGAACCTAACTTCCGCCGGGCAATTTACCGGGATCGAACTACTTCGCTTCGGAGCGAGCTACCTCGAACTCGCGCTCGCCGTTTTCATCATCAACTTGCGTTACGCATTGATGAGCTTTTCTCTCTCCCAACAAGTAAGGATCCGCATCCTTCCGATGAAGCGCTTTGCGATGTCATTGTTCCTGACGGACGAAGTATTTGCCCTCGCCAGCGAAAAAGGCGAATCGATCACCCCCGCCTATTATTTCGGTTTGGCGACTTTGCCTTACGTCGGCTGGCAGATCGGAACGATCGCCGGATATTTATCGGGAAGTTTGTTTCCGGCGCGCGTAATCGCCGCCGCCGGCATCGCCATTTACTGTATGTACATCGCGATTTTCCTGCCGCCGCTCAAAAAAAACGCGGGCATTGCTCTTGCGGTTTTATCCGCCGCGGCATTTTCCTGCGCTTTCTATTACATTCCCTATCTCAATAAGATCCCGATGGGGTTCCGCGTCATCATCTCCGCGCTTGCCGCCACCTTGATCGCCGCGGCGCTCTTCCCCAAAAAGGAAGAAAGTAAAACCGAATCGGAAGAGCGCGAAAGAAAGGAGGGGAAAGTATGAAGCCGTCCTATCTACTCCTTTCCGCTCTCTTGATGTTCGCGGCGACCCTTGCTCCGCGTTTCATCCCCTTCGTTTTCATTCGAAAGAAGATCGCGTCTCCTTTTTGGAAATCCTTTCTCTATTATCTCCCTTACGCCGTTCTTGCCGCGCTGACCTTCCCGTACGTGTTTTACTCCACGGGTAATTTTTTCGCCGCTTTGACAGCGACCGCCGCCGCCCTTATAATGAGTTTTTTCGAACTCAATATGGCGTCCGTCGCCGCCCTCTCGTTCCTCGTCGCATTCGGGCTTGGTTTCTTGTTCTGAAAACAAAAAAAAAGAAACCGACGGCGAAGCCTTCGCTTTTTCCTTCGGTTCCTTGATCGATCGATTCTTACGTCAGATTTTCGCGTCCTTTTTCGCCTGCTTCGTTGCAGCGTAAACGACTTTGTTATGCTGCCCTTGCTTCAAACCCGAAAAGCTAATGTGATCGGAATTATCCGAAGCGTGATCCACCGAATCGAAGAAGAACAAATGAATGACATCCTCTCCTTTGACCCCGTAAAGATAATGATCCAATTCAAACTCCATAATAAATGGGTTTGCGTCTTCCGTAGCGCAATACTCTTTACCCGTCATTACGGTTACCTCGTAACCGGCGGCTTCGAGATTGGATTTCGCGTCGTCCACCGAGATGGATTTGAAAAGAGAGCAACCCGCCAAACAAAGGGCGGTGCAGGCAGTCAGTAAAGTTACGATCCATAAAACGGAAATGATTTTTTTCATACATACGATCCTCCTTGCGCTATTATACACAATTCGCAAGATGAATACAAGAGGCAAAGCGACCGAGACGCATATCTCGGGAGTCACGCCTAAATTTGAGAGTAAATCTATCAAAACCATCTTGACAAGCTCTTTCATCCGTGTTATAATAGCAAACAAAAGAGCTTGTTTTGTTTGGAAACGGACAAAACGCAAATACTCGTTCGATTGTAAAGCGAAACGTTCGGCATCTTCCCAAATCTTATTTGGGCATTGTAAAAAAGAAAAAAGGAGAAACAAAGTATGGCATGTTTTTTGGTTTCAGCCGCAGCTGCTATCGGAACGGCAGCGGTAAAGCACGTCGTTAAGCACAAGGAAACGAAAGCGGAACTCAAAGCCGCGGAAACGACCGCAGAACCGAAAGAGTATAAATTCGGTTCGGAAGTAAAATGGAGCAAGAAACTCTCTTATTTGGAGCTCTCCCTTTGGAGCGGCGCGTTCGTCCTTGCCGGAGAGCATATTCTTCACGGGGAAGTGACCCCCTTCCCTCCCTTCCTTACGGCAGCCGGCGAAGGCGCGGGAGCCGTCAGCGAAATGCTGCATGAAATGGGAACCGTAGGCGTAACGATGTTTGCCGCGGTCTTTGCCGCATGGGCGGTGGGCACCTTCCTTGTGGACTTATTCAAATTCAGAAAACACAGAAAAGAAAAAGCGACCGAACTTGCCGCGGAAGGAGAGGCTATTTGATATGTATTTCATTACCGCATTGGTCTGCACCGTTATCGCGGGCGCGCTTTGGTTCTTTTTCCGCGATAGAAAACGCCTGCATTTGGACGTTTTGACCATTATTTACGGTGCTTCTACGCTTATGTGGTTGATCGACGTGATTTTCACCGCCGCCGACGGCGAAGCTCCTCTCGGATTCGCGCCGACGGATGGTTGGATCTCCTTATGGACCGTCCTCGGATCTCTCTTCCTCTGGCTCGTTTTAAGCTTTATCTTAAACAATAACGCCAAGGGTGAAGACAAGTCGGAAAAAAAGTAAGAACAAAAACGCCGAAACATACGATTTCATAAAACGAGGGCTTGAACGAGTCCTCGTTTTTTATTATACGATCCGATTCGCTTTATTGTATTGAATGAACTTCGGAGAAAGGATCCCGATACAAAGTCGCAAAAAAGGCGAGGATACGAGGCTCGACACATTCAACATTTTCGAGCGCGGAGAGTGGCGTAGAGACAAGGCGCAACGAAAAAGAGGTCCTCGAAAGACCTCTCTTTTTTATATCCGCATTTCAGCGACTTTGGAGAAGGGCTCGCAGATGCAAGGCGCGCTATGAGGCAAGCCTCCACGCGGACCTTCGGTTCGGCAAGGGGGGCGGGATTGAGCGTACTTGTCGTACGTAATTTCGCCCCCTTGCAGTAAGAAACAAAGTAGATTTGCGTTTATTCGCTCAATCATCCCCAATCGCAAGAGCGCGGAGAGTGGTGCAGAGACGAGGCGCAACGAAAAAGAGCCGCAGGCGCGTACTCCTTATAAAAAACCACGCAGGCATACTTTTTATGCAACTGCGTGATTCTTTTTTACACTTTAATAGACTTCGGAGAAGGGTGTCAGGTGCAAGGCGCGCTATGAGGCAAGCCTCCACGCGGACCTTCGGTTCGGCAAGGGGCGGGATTGAGCGTACTTGTCGTACGTAATTTCGCCGCCTTGCAGTAAGAAACAAAGTAGATTTGCGTTTATTCGCTCAATCATCCCCAATCGCAAGAGCGCGGAGAGTGGCGTAGAGACAAGCGCTCTTTGAAGAAAAGGGCAGGCGCGTACTCCTTGTACGTAACTGCCCTTTGATGAAATAGTTAGCGAAGTATATGCGCCGCTATACGCGCTCGACTTATTTGAAGTAGCGA
>DGWX01000065.1 GCA_002395405.1 Christensenella sp. UBA4247 | reverse complement strand
AATTCTCAAAGCATACCGTTTTTTCCGTGTTCTGCTTTTCGCATTGCTTCGGTCAGCCGCTAAAAACAGCAAAATCACTTGCTGTTTTCTTAACGCTCTCGTTCAAATCCCTCGCGTTAAGGAAGTGCGGAGCCGATTTGGCGGAGAAGGAGGGATTTGAACCCTCGCTACGTTTCTCACGTACTACTCCCTTAGCAGGGGAGCCCCTTGAGCCACTTGGGTACTTCTCCATCGCACTCACAGAAATGCTATATCATATTATCACAGAACGTTTCTCTTGTCAAAATATTTTTTTCTTTCTCTGAAAATTAAAGCGTTAAGGAGTTTTTTATTTGATTTTTTTGCGCGGATAAGCAAAAGGCGTGGAAAAAACTTTATCGATAACGACAATCGTTCTTCCAAGCCCCATAAAATCTCGTCGTTCCGTCTTAGATAGGACGCCGCCGAGCGTTTTGATCGCGCCTTCCGCTTCCTTGATCTCCTCTTCGACGTCCGCGCCTTTATATAAAACGACCCGTCCGCCTACTTTTACGAGAGGAAGCAAATACTGCGCAAGGATCTTGATTCGAGCCACAGCGCGCGCGGTTGCGACGTCAAAACTTTCGCGCATGGAAGTATAAGCCGCGTCCTCGGCGCGCATGTGAAGCGCCGAACCTTCCAGCTCCAAAACCGCAAGCGTATCCAGCAAAAAACCGACGCGTTTGTTCAGAGCGTCCAACATCGTAATATCAAGATCTCGGCGAAGGATCTTTAACGGAATCGCGGGAAACCCCGCCCCGCTGCCGACGTCCACGACCTTCGACCCTTGCGGGAAAAAAGAGGCGGCGGAGAGACTGTCCGCAAAATGTTTTACGTCTACTTCCTGTCTATCGGTGATCGCGGTCAAATTGAATTTTTCGTTCCAGCTTATAAGATTTTCGTAATACGCGTCAAAAAGAGCGATCTCCTCTTCCCCGATCGAAATATTTATTTTTTTCAGAACGTCCTGCAACATAATTCCACTTATATAATATTCTACTTGTTAGTTTTCACCAGATGCGTTACGAGCACCGCGATATCCGCGGGACTGACGCCGCTGATACGAGAGGCCTGCCCGAGCGTTATCGGGCGGATCTTATCCAGCTTTTGCCTTGCTTCGATGCGAAGATTTTGCATCGCCAAATAATCCATATCGACGGGAAGTTTCTTTTCTTCCATCTTCCGCATTTCTTCTCGGTGCGCTTTTTCTTTCAAAAGATATCCGCCGTACTTAACGTCGATTTGGCATTCCGCGGCGAGATCGGGATCGCGCAAAGACTCGGGAAGAAAAGGAAGAATGTCCGACGCGGTAATAAACGACCGTTTGAGCATTTCTTCGATCGTCATTCCTACCGAGGCGGTTTCCCCTTTCGAGCGGAAAAGCTCGGCGACTTTCGCGAGGGGAACTTTTTCTTTGAAGGCTTCCGTGATCGCTTCTTTTTTCGCTTTTCGATCACAAAATTTTTTCCAGCGCTCGTCCGATACGAGCCCGATCTCTCTTCCGAGAGGGGTCAGGCGCTTATCCGCATTATCCTGACGGAGCGATAGCCGATATTCCGCGCGCGCGGTCATCATTCGGTAAGGTTCGTTTGTTCCTTTGGTTACGAGGTCGTCGATCAACACGCCGATATACGCTTCGTCGCGCCCGAGGATGACAGGCGGCAACGATCGAATCTTTCGCGCCGCGTTGATCCCCGCCATCAGCCCCTGCGCGGCCGCTTCTTCATAGCCGCTGCTGCCGTTAAATTGACCGGCGGAAAACAAATTTTCGATCGCTTTGACTTCGAGCGACGGAGACAACGCAAGCGGATCGATGCAATCGTATTCGATCGCGTAAGCGTAACGCGCGAATCGCACGTTTTCAAGTCCTTTGACCGAGCGATACATTTTTTCCTGAACGTCTTTCGGGAGGGAACTGCTCATTCCCTGAACGTACATAAGCTCTCCGTCTTTTACTTCGGGTTCGATAAAGATCTGATGGCGCTCTTTATCCGCGAAACGCATAATTTTATCCTCGATAGAGGGGCAATAACGCGGACCGACGCCGTGGATCGTTCCGTTATACAGAGGAGCGCGATGGATATTCTCGCGAATGATGCGGTGCGTTTCTTCGTTCGTATAAGTTAAATAACAAGGCGTTTGTTCGAGCAGTTTTCCTTCGGTCATAAAAGAAAAACAACCGATATCGTAGTCCCCGTCTTCTTTTTCCATAACGGAATAATCAATACTGTCCGCGTACACGCGCGCGGGCGTTCCCGTTTTGAACCTACGGAGCGGAAGACCCTTTTCAAGAAGGGCTGCCGAAAGATTCTTCGCGTTCTCGAAACCGTAAGGCCCCGCCTCGTGGATCTCTTCGCCCGTGATCGTTCGGGAAGAAAGGTAAACCCCCGTGCAAAGAACAACGGCCTTCGCGCCGATTTTTTCGCCGGAAACGACAGCGCCAACCGCTTTCCCGCCTTCCACGAGAATATCTTCGCATTCGCCTTCGAGAATTTCCAAGTTCTTCGCGGCTCGAAGAGTCGAGAGCATATTTTCGTGATACACGTCCTTATCCGTTTGCCCGCGAAGCGACCAAACCGCCGCGCCCTTATTTTTATTCAGCATTTTGATTTGGAGAAGAGAAGAATCCGCGTTCAAGCCCATTTGCCCGCCGAGCGCGTCCACCTCGCGAACAAGGTGACCTTTCCCCGTCCCGCCGACGTTTGGATTGCATGCCATATGCGAAACCGATTTTTCAGACAGCGTTACGATTAAAGTTTGATTGCCGAGGCGCGACAAAGCCAAAGCGGCTTCCACGCCCGCGTGACCCGCACCGATCACGATCGCGTCGTAATATCTCATTTTCCCACGCAAAAGCGGCTGAACACGTCGTTTATAACGCGCTCCGTCGCCCCTTTTCCCGAAATTTCCGAGATCGCGCCGATGCTCTCTCTGAGATCCACCAGCACGCATTCTTCATTATTGTCTTCCCAAGCGACAAGCGCTTCGTCCAAAGAGCGAAGAGCTCGGCGCAAGCAGTCCGCATGGCGCTCTTCGAGAAGGGAGTCTTCCGATCGGAAATCGCCGAGCGCGGCTCGAACGATCTCGTCCAGCAATACGCCGACTCCTTCGCCCGTTTTCGCGCTGACGTTCAGCCCTTTTTCCGAGACTCCGAGAACGTCCACTTTATTCTTTACAAGTATGATTTTTTTTGAAAAACCGCGAATGGAAGCAAATTCCGCTTCATCCGGCTCCGCATTTGATTCCGCAACGTACAAAACGACGTCCGCGCCTTTTGCGGCGGAAAGAGAACGCTCGATCCCGATATTCTCCACGACGTCTTGCGTTTCACGCAACCCCGCCGTATCCAAAAACCGCAGTTTAACACCTTTATGGACGATCGTTTCGTCCACGACGTCGCGCGTGGTTCCGTGTATGTCGGTTACGATCGCGCGCTGATAGCCGACGATCGAATTGAGAAGAGAAGATTTTCCGACGTTCGTTTTGCCGACGATCGCAACCGTTACGCCGCCTTTGATCAGTTTCCCTTCCTTAAAAGAGTCCACAAGCTTTTTCATCTCCGCGCGAACGGATACCGCCCGCGCGCGAGCGTCGTCCGCTTCGTCCGCCATTTCTTCCGGATAATCAAGGGCGGCTTCCATCGTGGACAAAACTTTCGTCAGCTCGTCGGACAATTTTTCGATCCTTTCGCGGAAACGACCGCTCATAAGAGAGTACGCGCCGCGCAGTTCCGCTTCGCTTTCCGCGCCAATCATCGCCGCCACGCCTTCCGCTTCGTCCAGCGTCAGCTTATTCGCAAAAAAAGCGCGCTTCGTAAATTCGCCGGGAGACGCCATCTTCGCGCCCGCGCCGAGGACGGCTTCCAACACTTTTGATACGAGAAAAGATCCGCCGTGAACGTGAAACTCCACCATATCTTCCCCCGTATAAGAATGCGGCGCGCGGAAATACACCATCATACATTTCTCCCGGATCGCGCCGTCCGAAAAAACGCCGAGTCGAAGATCGTTCGGAATGACGTCTTCTTCCTTATGAATGCGGGGAGAAGTAAAAAATCGGAGCGCAATGCGTAACGCCTGCTCTCCGGATATTCTTACGATACCAATCGCGCCCTCCCCGAGCGGGGTAGAGATCGCGGCAATGGTATCCATAGATTAAAAACCTCTTCTTTTCGCGCCGAAGCTTCTCGTTTTGATCCCGAATTTACGGAACGAGCTTTGCGTTCCGAACGTTCTTTCGGGCTCTTTCGGCTCGATCGTAACGAAACGAGTCGGTTCGGTTCCCGTGGAGAAGGTAACGACGTCCTCTCTGTCCGCAAGGGCCTCGTGTACGATCTTGCGATCGTGAGGATTCATCGGTTCGAGCTCCACCCTTTGACGACCGCGAACGGCTTTATCGGCAAGCCTTTTCGCAAGATCGCGAAGAGTCGATTCGCGCCTTTCTCTGTAATTTTCCGCGTCCACGGTGATCTTCGTATAGGTTTCTTTATCGCGATTCATCGCGATTTGCGAAAGATATTGGATCGCGTCCAATACTTCGCCCCTATGACCGATCGCAAACGCGGCGTCTTCTCCGCTGATCGTTACTTTGTATCCCGATTCGATGGGTTCCACGTCCAGCGAACAATCGAGGTCCATTCTGTCCAAAAGTCCGCACACAAAGTCCAATACCCCGTCTTCCTCCGACCATTTCGTGGAGAGGCGAACGATCGCGTCTTCGCCGTTCTCTCCGGCGCTTACGACCTCGATATCCACCTGCGTTTCATCCATTCCGAGCTGCAACAAGCCTTGTTTCGTTGCTTCTTCCACGCTTTCCGCGCGTTTTTCAATGCTGATCATATTTCCTCCGGGCAGCCAATCGCCGCCTACAATTAAATTATCTCTTGAAAGTTGCCGCCATGCGGCGATCTTCTTCTTTTTGGTCCGCCTTTTTTTGAATGACGTTCCAACCCGCGTTGAAAAGAACGGTGATCAAAGAGTTCATAACCATATAGATACAGAACGCGGACGAATAAAACAGCGCGAACACACCCATCATGATCGGCATCATCCAATTCATCGCCTTCATCATTCCCTGACCGGTTTTGGCGGGATTCCCGTTCCCGTCCGTTTGCTGCGGCATTTCGGGCTGATTCGTACGGCTGAGTCGAACCGAAACGATGGAGAGCGCGATCGAGATCAACGGCAAAATAAAGTAACCGTTCCAGTGTTTCATATCAAAGAAACGCGTGCGGTTATAAGACTCCATCGCGGGTTTTAGGACCGCGTCGTACCCGTTATCGTAATGCGTGTGCGCCAAATTCAAAGTTCTCGTTTCGGACGGAAGTCTTGCGCTCAGCTGGCCGAGACCTCTTCCCACGAACTTATCGAAAGTCGGAACGGGGTTTGCGAAGGTGTCGGACATAAACACGTTCTTGATCCAAAGCCAACCTTGCTTTTCCTCGTTATACGCCGCGACCATTTTCGCGTCCAGCGCGTCTTCCGAAATCGAAGGATCCGCCTCGATTTCCGCAACGTAACGATTGGTCAGTTCATACACGATGCGCTCGTTCTCATAGCGAACCGCCGCGTTAAAGCCGGAAAAGACGATAAAGAAGATCACGAGCGTTAAAAGCGCGGGCAAGCAGCCGCCCGTCATCGAATAACCGTGCTTCTTATAAAGCTCCATTTGCTTTTGCTGCAAAACATCGGGCGCGGAAGCGTACGTCTTTTTGAGTTTTTCAAGCTCCGGCGAAATGATCTTCATCGCGCGGTTGTTTTTCATCATCGTCCGTTTCTGCCATATATCCAGCGGCGAAAGGATCAGTTTCAGCGCAACGGTAAACACGACGACCGTCCAGCCGAAATTCCCGATCCCCTTATACATAAGATAAATCAGCTTACCGATCCAGTTGGTAAGCGTGGGTGCCGCGGAAATGAAAAACGCACTTAAATTAACCATTTGGCTTTTCCTCTATAATTTTCCCTGACGGGATCAAACCCGCCTTTGGCTAAAGGGTTGCACCGCAAAATGCGCCGAATTCCTTTGAGAACGCCCCGAATAAGCCCGTACTTTTCGATCGCCTGATACGTATAAGAAGAACAGGACGGAGTATAAATACATTTATTCGGGAGCGCGGGGGAAACGTTTTTTTTATAAAACCCGAGAAGCGATTTTGCCGCTTTGTTCATATGCTTTGCGCCTCGCTTGCCGCTTTTTCGATCGAACCCGACTCGCTCAAAAGAGAAGAGAGAGCGGCGGAAAGCGCTTCGAAAGACGCGGAAGCGACCGAAGAACGAGCGACCACAACGTAATTATATCCTTTTTTTACAGAAGGAAACACCTTGTAAAACGCTTCTCTCAGGCGGCGTTTGGTCTTGTTCCTTTCCACGCTGCCGCCCACTTTTTTCCCAACGGAAAATCCGACTTTCGGCTCTTTGATCTTGCTCTTAACGACGAACAAAACGAGAAGTCCGTTTTTATACGATGCGCCGTGACGATAGATATAATCGAAGCTCTTAGAGCTTTTGAGCCTGTTTTGCTTGTGCATTTACTTACGCGCAGAGCTGTTTTCTGCCCCTTGCGCGTCTTCTTGCAAGCACGTTCCTTCCGCCTTTGGTTGCCATTCTCGCGCGGAATCCGTGTACTTTGCTTCTGTGTCTCTTCTTGGGTTGATACGTTCTTTTCATTGCCTTATATCCTCACTTTAATATAGTTTACATCAAAAATTACCTAATCGCATAGGCTGTTTTATTATACCCGCCGCAAAAAAAACTGTCAAGCGTTTTAAGAAACGGAAAAGACTATATTTAATATATTTAATATAGCGCAAACGGAAAAGGCGCTCGGAAAGCGCCGTTTTCCGACCTCGTCGCGTTCCCGCTTTCTTATATGATAGCGAAATAGAAACATATTTGCCAATATTCGTTTACAGCCAAAGCGGCGTTCGATTTTGCCCATTCCTATATAAAAACGATTTAGGAAGGGGGTTTTTCCAATAAAAACTTAAAGTTTTTTGTTTTTTCGTAAAAATCGTAAATAAATGAAGCGGTTTGAGATCATTTGGAAATATAGTATTTACATTCGGGACAGGATTCCTTGCCCGATTCTTATTGAAAGAAAGATACTAACGGGGATACAAGATATTCAACGCAAAAATGCGGGGACGTACTCCTTTCTCGCGGAAGACATCTCCTGCATAAAAGCGTTCTCAAAACCGAGCCTTTCGGCGTGGGCGACGACGGCTTTATATTCGAGAGAAGAAAGAGGCCTCGTAAGTTCGGGAAAGCGAGAAAGCTCGCCGCAAGGGACGTACTGACTCATGATCGAAAGAAAAACATCCTTCCCGAGAAGGGCAAACACGCGATCGAGGACCGCGATCGAATCACGCGTGTGGGTCGGAAGAACGAGGTGACGGATCGCGACGCCTTTTTTCAAGACGCCGTCCTCTACGACGTCCTCGACTTGGGCGCGCATTTCGAGGATCGCTTCCTCGCAGAATTCGCGATAGCGGGGCGCGCGGCTGTACTTTACGGCGAGCGCGTCGTCGAAATACTTATAGTCGGGAAGATACACGTCGATATAACCGTTCAACGATTCGATCGTTTCTCTTTTTTCGTAGCCTCCGCAATTATAGATAACGGGAACGTTCGGTTTATAAAGATCGAGAGCGGCTTTGATCGAATCGACGTAAGGCGTGGGCGTGATGAGATCGATATTTTCGGCGCCTTCGTCCTCCAAACGACGGAAAATATCGGCAAGCGCTTTTCCCGTCGTCTCTTCGCCCGCGACGGAAAAAGAAATCTTTTGATTTTGGCAAAAGGCGCATTGCAAATTGCAACCCGAAAAGAAAACGGCGCCCGAAGCGCCGCCGCCCGCAAGATACGGTTCTTCCCAAAAATGCAGCTCGCCTCGCGCAACGACGGCGTTTGCCCCCGCTCCGCAAAAGCCGACTTCTTTATCCCGATCCGCGCCGCAGTTTCGCGGGCAAAGGAAACATTTCATACAAGCGTTAAGACGTCCGAAAAGGTTTCGAGAACGAGATCGGGGCGAACGGAAGACGCGTCCAGCATTTCGCGCGAAGTCTCCCCCGTCAGAACCAAAATGCCCGTCATTCCGTTATTCAAGGCGAAAAGAACGTCCGTATAAAGCCGATCTCCGACCATAGCGATCTCGGAAGGAGAAAGAGAGAAACGCTCGGCTATATGTTTCGCCATAACGCCGTAAGGCTTGCCGATCACGAGGTCGGGATCTCTGCCCGTCACCCCTTTGATAAGCGCCATAAAAGAGCCGACGTCCGGGATCGGATAGGGATTTGCCGGGCAGTTCAGATCGGGGTGGGAAACGATATATTCCTTCCCTTCCTGAATATAATTACAGGCGCGAACGAGTTTTTCGTACGTCAGTTCGGTATCGAAGCAAACGACGACAAGGTCGGCGCCGTCTTCCGCAAGCGGAACGCCCGCCTTTTCGAAAGATTCGTAAACGGCGGAATTCGCAAGCAAACAGACTTTTTTTCCTTTCCTCTCTTCCAGTAGAAATCGAATGGTCGCTTCCCCGCTGGAATACACGTCCGCCGCGGTCGCGTCATAGCCCATTCTTTTGAGCTTTTCAACGTATGCGCTCGGCGTTTTGGAACTGTTATTGGTCAAAAAAAGAACTTTTTTTCCTCTCTTTTTGAGCTCGGTCAGCGCTTCCATCGCGCCCGGGATCGGGCGCTCGCCCACGTAAACCGTCCCGTCCATATCCATCAAAAAAAGCTGAACGTCTTGTAAGTTTTTCATCTTTCGTCCTTCAACCTCGGGGTCAGGCGCAATTCAAAAGCGGCTCGATCAATCCCGTCAGTTTAATATGTTTGATTAAAGGATACCCCGAAACCATCTCCCCCGTCAAGGAAACGAGGGAAAGAAGGGTTTCGGTTGCGATCGCGGCCCGTATATCCTCTTTTTTCGAAAGGCGGCGAAAAACGCGACACAGGAGAGAAATGGACAGCGCGCTCTCTCGGATCGCTTCCGCAAAATCTTCTTTGTATTCCGCCGTTACATACTGTTTCTCCTCCATCTCGCGCGAATAAAGAAGATCGTTTCGAAGATACAAAGCGGACGCGTCCATTTTGCAAAGAGACGAAAGAAGTTCTATGCTTTGCGCGCGATCGGGCGGAAGCGCGTGATCCAGCGGGATCTTTCCGAGATAATAGTCGTATAGCCGCAAAAGCGTATATGCCGCGTAAAACGAGCAATCGGGAAAGGGCGCGCCCGTCTTTCTCGATAAAAGCGCGGAAAAAGTTTGCGCCGATCCGCTGACGAACAGCCCGCTTTCGGACGCGTGATGTTCGAGGCGAAGGGTTGACGCAAGGATCTTTTCGGGCGCGTTCTCTTCCGTCAGTCCGGAAAGGACCTCCGCCGCACTTTTCAGGCAAGCAAACGCAGCGGTAGGACTTTCCCCTTTTTCCGAAAGGCGTTCGTAAGCGCCGTCCCATACGCCTACGAAGCGCGCGAGGAAATAGCCGAGTCCCGCCGCCGCACCCCGCCCCGAAAGCAAAAGAGATCGATCGATCAAAACCGATACCGACGTAGGATAAAACCGCAAAAACCCGCTCGCGGAAACGAACGCCGCTTCCTTTCTGAGGCACGACAGTGCGGAAAGACTCGTCGGAAACAAAAAGATCGGGACTTGCCTGACGCCGGTAAACGCTTTCGCGCTTTCCGTTGCCGCAGCGCTTCCTACGCCGATCGCCGCCCCAACGCTCTCCGGATATTCGAGATCCTTCAAGCGGGCGTAATCCCCGAGAAACGAGGAACGAACGAAACTTTTTACGACCGTAAATCCTTCCACTCCGAGCGCCGCGATCGCGTCGTCCGCTTCTCGCCCTTCTTCCGCAAAAAGAACGACTTTGCCGCCGCCCACCGCTTTTTTAACTTCCTTCGCAAGCGAAGTAAAGCCTTCCCTTACGCATTTTACACTCATTTCACTCCCTTTTGCCATACGCCCTTCTCCTTTTTCCTATCATAATAAAGTCATAATAAAGAACCCGCGAGGTCGTAAAACGAGTAAAAAGCAAAGGGAATCGGAGCTTTTGGCGTTTTTTGTAAAAAAAGCCAACGAAAGGAGGCGAGAGGCGGACGCGCGCTTCATTTATAAAAATTAAGGGAAAAATTCCGCGCAGCGTGGTACAATGATGATATGAAAAAGATTATCCCCGCGCTCCTCGCGCTTACATTGATCCTCTTTTCCTCTTTCGCTTGCTCGAAAACCAAAGCGGGCGGTTTTTATCGCGAAAGATCTTCTTTGCGCTATGCGGAAAGCGCTTCGCTTTTTACCCCCCGAGAAGGATCGTTCGATCAAGTGCTCGGCAAAGATCTCGCATCGATTTACAAAAACGAAGAGGGGGAAAAAACCTTCGGAATGGCAAGGATCTCCACCGGCGAACTTTTGATCCCCTTCCGCTACCTTTCCCTTACGGCGAGCGGCGACTTTATTCTCGCGGAAACCACGCTCGAAGAGGACGCCCTGTTCGTCGTTTACTATAAAGACGGAACGAAGATATACGAATCGGACGACCCCCTGACGGTACAAGACGTAGGAGACGGGATCGCGCGCATTACGGATAACGGGTACGTTTCGGCATTTGACAAAACCGGACGCGACGTTTTATCCTCGACCTCGCTCGGGGAGGATTACGAACTCTCTTCCTGCGAAAACTTTATTCTCGCGAAAAACGGAAAAACCGGGACGTATCTTATATTTAACGCAAAAACGGGAGAGATCGTATCCTCTTTCTTTGCGAGCGAATCCGGCGAACCGTTCGTTTGTTACGCCGGCGGAAACGATTTCATCGCGATCTATAACGAAAAAGTTTCGGCAGGCCACCCTTACAAAGCCGCCGTTCAAGGAGAGGGCGAAACGGTCTTTTACGATCAAAAGATCTATCGCGTAACCATCGGAGTTTCCTCTTCGCGCGAGCTCGCGGTCGATCGATTTATTTACAAACTTTCCAATCGGTACGATTTCGGATTGACTTCCGCCGACCGCGAAGAATACCCCTTAAAGGACGGCTACTTTGCCGAAAGCGATTACAAAACGGAAAATAAAATCGCAACGGGAGAAATCGAATACCGCATAACGGACGCTTCGCTTTCTTCCCTCTCCCTCTTGCCGAGCGGCGTTTCTCCGACGCAAAGCGCAACGGACGGGTATATTGCGGCGAGCAATTCTTCTTTCCTTTATCTTTTCGATTCCGATCTCAAAGAGCTCCTGAAAAAACCGAACGAAAACTTCCAATCGGTCAAGCTGTCGGACGAAGCGATCGTTTTATCGAAAATCGAGAATGGCAAACTTACCTACGGCGCGATCGATCTTTCGGGGAAAGAGATCTTACCCTTTTCTTATTCCTATCTTTCCGAATTTCGCAACGGAAAAGCCGTAGGAGTTAAGGACAAGAAAGCCTATCTCGTAAGCAAAGACGGATCGGAGCGTTACGTTTCGGACGAGACTTTCCCTTATTATTGGGACGGATTCTGCATTGTGACGCAAGGAGGAAGAACGGGCGCGATCGATTACAATGGCGAAAACCTCGTTCCCTATGCTTACGACGGGATCGCCGCCGCCGTTCGCTTCGGCGACACCGTTTACCTTTCGATGAAGATCGGCGAAGTGATCGATCTCTTTATTCTCGAATAATAAAACGCTCCGAGATCTGAGTTTATCCGACTTTTTCTTATAACAAAAAAATCCATCGAACGAGATTCGATGGATTTTTTTCGGTCGATCGCGCCGCCCGAAAGATAAGCGGCGTTTATATTTATTTCTCTTCGGAATCGTCCTTGACTTCTTCGAGGGTATCTTCGGAAGAAGTCGAAACGTCGCTCTCTTCGGAAGCGGTCGCTTTTTTCGCCGCAAACTTTGCCGCGAACTTATCGAAAACGCCGGACTTGCCGATAAAGTACGCCGCAAGAACGGCAACCGCGAGAAGCGCTACGCCGAGGGCGAGGGTCAAGCCCGCCGTGGCACCGTAGCTCTTTCCGAGAGCGCCTTGCGCGCTGAATCCCGCAATGAGATAGGTAACGGCGCTTACGATCGCGATCAGAGAAGCGTAAGGCAGCTGGGTGCGCACGTGATCGATATGGTTACATTGCGCGCCCGAAGACGCCATGATCGTGGTGTCGGAGATCGGGGAAACGTGATCGCCGTAAACCGCTCCCGCGAGGACGGCGGACATCGTCAGATAGAAAAGACCTTCGCTGCCGGACGCGCTCATAACGGCGGTCGCAATGGGGATCAAAGTTCCGAACGTACCCCAAGAAGTACCCGTCGCGAAGGAAATAAAGCAAGCGAGAAGGAAGAACACGAAGGGGATCACGCCGAGCGCCATGCTATCCGCAGAGATATGCAGCTGAACGAAGGCTTTCGCGTTCAAAGAACCGTCTTGAACGACTTTGCCGAATTCGTCCAAGCCTTCGCCTTTCGCGCCCATGACCGCGGAGATCGTCCAAGCGAATACGAGGATCAAGATCGCGGGGACCATGGACTTAAAGCCTTCCACGATCGAGGTCATGGACTCTTTGAAGCTGATCGCTTTCGCGCAGTAATAATAGATCAAGGTAATAATGAGAGCAATAAAGGAACCCATCGCAAGCGCGCTGCCCGCGTCGCAATTGCTGAACGCTTCGAGAACGTTTGCGGATTGAACCGCCGTTCCGACAACGCCCGCGTCCCAATCGTAAAAGAAACCGTTATAGATCATCGCGCCGATGCAGCAAACGATCAACGTTATGATCGGAACGACGAGGAAACGAACCTTTCCTTTAACGTCGTCCTGCACGTCCACATCCTTCGCGGGAAGATCGGTCTCACCCGCGAGAAGGTCGCCCTTCGCCGCCGCAAGCTCGTTCCTTTTCATCTTAAAGAAATCAAGGCGCAAAATGACCGTTACGACCATAAAGCCGATGGTCAAAAGCGCATACATATTGAGAGGGATCGTTTTGATAAACGCCATAATACCGCCGTCCGCATAGCCGGAAACCGCCGCCGCCCAAGAAGAGATCGGAGCGATGATGCAAACGGGGGCCGCCGTCGCGTCGATCAAATAAGCGAGTTTCGCGCGGGAGATCTTGTGTTTATCCGTAACGGGGCGCATCGCGCTGCCGACGGTCAGGCAGTTAAAATAATCGTCCACGAAGATCAAGCAACCGAGTCCGATGGTCGCGAGTTCCGCGCCCCTCTTGGTTTTGATCTTTTTCGACGCAAACTCGCCGTATGCCTTGGAACCGCCCGTTTTGACCATCAGCACCGAGAAAATGCCGAGGATCACGAGGAAGACCAAGATTCCGCCGTTTCCGCCGAGCTGATTGCCCATCTGAATAAAGATGTTCGAGATCGCTTCGACGGGATTTCCGCTCGCCAGAAACATAGCGCCCACGAAGATCCCCGCGAAAAGCGAGAGATATACTTGCTTCGTTATAAGCGCGAGTACGATCGCAATGATCGCCGGGACGAATGCCCAAAAAGTACCTACCATAATTTTCTCCTTTCGCGCCTTTATCGACGCGTTTGTAATTTCAGTACCCGCCGTAAAATAAAAAAGGCGGCTGGTGAAGAGCCGCGATCCAAAGGAAAAAACAAAGAAGTAAGCGCGATAGCTCTCCGCATTTTCAGCGACAGTCCGCAAGGTTTTTCCCCGCGACCCAGGATCGGCTTTGACAGGTTCCGCCTTTCCTTCGGCGCATCTTCCTTTCCCACCGCAAGCAAGCCTGCCCTGCGGCTTATCATAAGACGCGCGCCTCTATCCGAATAGGATATAGTATAAACGCTCGCTTTTTCTCCGTCAAGACTTTTCGCGCATTTTTGAAAAAATCGGTCTTTTGTTTACACATAGCGCGTAAATATGATATAATACTTCATATCTTTTTTTATAGTAAGGAATATATGGTTCTGTCGAAGATAAAAGAAAGCGTGCTATCCACTCTGCCCATCGCGATCATCGTCGCGGTGCTTTCTTTTACTTTGGCGCCTCTTCCGCTCCGCCATCTCGGATCCTTTCTCATCGGATGCGTTCTCGTAATCGCGGGCATGACCCTCTTTTCCGTCGGCGCGGAAGTCGCGATGATCCCCATCGGAAACACGGTCGGTTCCGCTACGACCAAAACGCGTAACCTTCCTTTGATCATTGCGATCGCACTTTTGATCGGCGTCATCATAACAATTGCGGAACCCGATCTCTCCGTTCTTGCTTCCGGCCTTTCTCCCGCGATCAACAAATGGCTGCTGATCGCGCTCGTGGCGATCGGCGTGGGCGTTTTTCTCGCGCTCTCGATGCTGCGCGTTATTTTCGGAATACAACTTCGATTGCTTCTTTTGATCTCGTACGGCGTCGTGTTCGCGCTGGCGCTCGTTCTGTCGCTTCTCGGAAAAGAAGCGTTTTTGCCCTTGTCCTTTGACAGCGGCGGCGTTACGACGGGGCCCATGACCGTCCCGTTCATCATCGCGATGGGCGTGGGCGTTTCGGCGATCAGCGGTAAATCGGGAACGGACGAAAGTTTCGGTTTCGTTGCGCTTTCCTCGATCGGCCCCTTGATCAGCGTTATGCTGCTCGGTCTCTTTTCGGACGTCAGTTCGATCCGCGTGGCGGCGACCGAAGTTCCCTCTTCCCTTTTGCGATTATACGGAGCAACCTTCCTCGAACAAATGAAAGATATGGCGATCGCGATCGGACCCATCGCCGTCTTTTTCCTGATCTTTCGTTTTACGGCGAATAAAAATATGCCCGCGACCGCCTTTTGGCGCATCGTGTTCGGATTGATCTATACTTACGTCGGCCTCGTGGTCTTTATGACGGGCGCGCACGCCGGATTCAGCTCGATCGGCGAAGAAATCGGAAGGCGAATCGCGGAGAATTACAAATACGCGTTGATCCCGCTCGGCGTTTTGATCGGATTTTTGATCGTTGCGGCGGAACCGGCGGTACACGTTTTGAACAACCAAATCGAGGCCATCAGCGGCGGAACGATCAAAAAAACCTACGTTCTCTTTACCTTAATGGGCGGAGTGGCGCTCGCGGTCGGGCTTGCGATGATCCGCGTCCTTTTTACTTTCAGCATTTGGTGGCTTATCCTTCCCGGATACGCCCTCGCCCTCCTTCTTTCTTTCTTTACGCCCAAAACATATACGGCGATCGCCTTTGACAGCGGCGGCGTTGCCAGCGGTCCGATGACGGCTACTTTCCTTCTTCCCCTTGCGACGGGCGCTTGCGCTTCCCTAAACGGCGAAGAAGGGATCATTCGCTATGCGTACGGGCTCGTGGCGATGGTCGCGATGGCGCCGCTCATCGTTTTGCAAGCGCTTGGCCTCGTTATGACCTTGCGCGCGAAAAAGGCGGAAAAGGCAATGGAAAAAGCCGCTCCTTCGCTTTCGGAAGAGATCCCCGTTACGGTGGAGGAGTTGCCTATGTCTCCCGTAGAGGACGAGAAAGAAGGTCTGCGCGAAGAAACGCCGGAAAAAGAGCAAACGGCGCAGGAAAAGAACGACGCGGCGCAGGAAAAGAACGACGCGGCGCAAGAAAAGAGCGACGCGGCAAGCGAGATCATCGACTTGGATTAGGAGGTGGAACTTTGGAAAAGAAACCGAGACTCAGTTTACTCGCGATCATTACCGAACGCGGCATGGGCGACCCGATCAGCGATTATTTCGCCGATTCGGCTTTCGGCTTCGTTACCCTTCTCGGACACGGAACGGCAAAGCAACATTGGCTCAGCCTCCTCGGGATCGGAGATATAAACAAAGATTTGGTTGCGCTTTTGATCAATTCCGATCGGTTGGACGGGATCAAAGGCGCCTTGGAAGAGCGTTTTAAGATCGGGAAAGGAGGAGGCGTCGCTTTTTGTTTGCACGTGCAAAGCATTGCGGACGCGCGCGTTCTTTCCTGTTTCAGCGAAGAAGAGGAGGCGTAATATGGAAGAAATCAAATGCAGTTTGATCGTAGTCGTCGTAAACAAAGGATTTTCCGAACCCGTTATGGACGCGGCGCGCGAAAACGGCGCGACGGGCGGCACCATTTTAACGGGAAGAGGAACGGGCGGCGAAAAAGCCAAACAGTTTTTCAAAATTTCTATTCAGGAAGAAAAAGAAGTGGTTTTGATCCTCGTAAAAGAGGAAAAACGCGCGGAGATCATGCGCGCGATCTCGAAAGGAGTCGGATTGGATACGCCGGGTCAGGGGATCGTGTTCTCCCTCCCTGTGGAAGAAAGCCTCGGTTTGACCTTCGTTCCCTTTGGAGAAGAACTCAAATAACTCGTTTACCTTTCGAATCGGGAACGCTTGCTCTCCCTTTTGATTCGTGTTATTATATTGTTCGGTAGGTACATCATTATGAAAAGAACGTTTATCAAAGATTTATTTTTTAACACCCCCTCATCCGGCGAGGAAATCCTCGTTTGCGGCTGGATCAAAACCATTCGAAACGATAAATTCATCGAGCTGTCGGACGGAACTTGCTTCAATAAGCTCCAAGTCGTTGCGGAAAAAGAAAACCTCTCGAATTTCGACGAAGTCGTTCGTCAGAACGTAGGCGCGGCGATCCGCGTAAAAGGAGAATTCGTTTTAACGCCGCAAGCCAAGCAACCTTTCGAGCTTCTCGCCAAAGAGATCGTGATCGAGGGAACGTCCACGCCCGATTTCCCGATCCAAAAGAAAGCGGCGTCGCTGGAATTTTTGCGCGAGCAAGCCTATCTTCGCCCTCGCACGAATACGTTTAACGCGGTTTTCCGCATTCGCTCCGTCCTCGCGCAGGCGATCCATCGCTATTTTGCCGATCACGGTTTTATTTACGTCCATACCCCGATCGTTACGGGAAGCGACTGCGAAGGCGCGGGCGAAATGTTTCAAATTACGACGCTCGATCTGAAAAATCTCCCGCTGACGGAAAGCGGCGAGATCGATTATTCCAAAGATTTCTTCGGCAAGCAGGCGAACTTAACCGTTTCCGGTCAGCTGAACGTGGAAACTTTTTGCATGGCGTTTTCGAACGTTTATACTTTCGGGCCCACCTTCCGCGCCGAGAACAGTAACACCTCGCGCCACGCCGCCGAATTTTGGATGATCGAGCCGGAGATCGCTTTCGCCGACTTGAAAGACAATATGGCGCTCGTGGAAGATCTCTTGAAATTCGCCGTTCGCTATACGATGGAACGCTGCTCGCAGGATATCGAGTTCTTAAACAAATTCGTGGATAAAGATCTCCTAAACCGCTTAAACAAGATGCTCGATCTCAAATTCAAAGAAGTAAAGTACACGGACGCGATCAAGATCCTGCAAGAATGCGGAGAAAAATTCGATTATCCCGTGTATTGGGGCTGCGATCTCCAATCGGAACACGAACGTTATTTGACCGAAAAGCATTTCAAGCGCCCGATTTTCCTGACCGATTATCCGAAAGATATCAAAGCCTTTTATATGCGTATGAATGACGACGGCAAGACCGTTGCCGCCATGGACCTTTTGGTCCCCGGGATCGGCGAACTCGTGGGCGGAAGCCAAAGAGAAGAAAGGCTCGATTATTTGGATAAGAGAATGGATGAGCTCGGCCTCAAAAAAGAAGATTATTGGTGGTACAGAAATCTCCGCGTGTACGGCGGAACGAAGCACTCCGGCTTCGGTATCGGCTTCGAAAGGCTCGTTATGTACGTTACGGGGATCTCGAACATTCGCGACGTTCTTCCCTTCCCGCGCACCGTTAAAAACGCCGAATATTGATCCGATCCAACAGATCCGAAAACATAAAAAAAGTGCGGAGAAAGCGCACTTCCGTTAGGGATTTTTTAGTAAGGCCGTCCTTTGAGAAAAAGGCGTGGCGTGATGCCACGCCTGATTCTTTGTTTGTTTCAATCAAATTCGGGAATTTCTACGGATCCGATGAAGTTGTAAATAATCGTTTAAGTGGACGAGAAGCCTTGCAGAGCCTACGACCAAACAATGTTTGGTGTAGTAGGCTACACTTATTAAGATTTTTTGTTGCGCTCACTCGTTGCGACTATTTCTTTTCATTTTTTCTTTGTTTCAAATAACTGAAAACAAGAAATCCTATTGCCGACAACACAATTACAAAGGCAATGACAATACCCGCAATCGCTCCGCCGGACAAACTTTTCTTTTCAGGATTGCCGTTCACTGCTATTTTATCTTCTGCCGCAGTCAGGACCGCGTAGTTGTCAACGAGTGCCTTTTGATCTGCCGTTAATGTATTGTAGGCGGTTCTCGCTTCGGCTACTTTGGTGCTGTCGGGGTTAGATGCGTCAATGGCTTCAATCGAAGCAATAACCTCTTGAGCAGCTACCATGTTGCCTGCCGCCGCTAATTTTGCTACTACTGTCGCCGAAACCATCTCTTTTTGAGCGGGCGTCATTGCATCGTATTTGGCTTGCGCCGCTTGGACTTTGGCTTTGTCGCTTGCGGTTATATCGTCCGTGGCAGGCAATGCGTTAATGGCGCCTTCCGCTTCTTTCGCAACCTTGAGGTCGATATAACTGACCTCGGCAGACGTCAAAGTTTCATAGTTAGTGACAAGGCCTTTTTGCGCTGTAGACAACGCGTCATAGGCGTTACGCGCCGCGTCGATTTTGCCTTTGCTCTCCGTGCTGTATGCAACGTCACCGATTGCGTCAATCAATGTCTTCACTTCGTCAGCCGCTCCCAAATCGGTATATCTTGCTTCCGCCGCAGTTAGGATGTCATAGTTGGTGACAAGTGCTTTTTGTTCTAGCGTCAAACCATCATATGATTCTCTTGCCAAATCAATCACTGCTTTACTATTGACGGTGAGTTCCACCGTCCCGATAGCGTCGACAAGTGCTTTGGTAGCGTCTGCGGCGTCATTGTCGGCTTTCAATGTGGCATAGGTGCTTTCTGCGGTAGTCAGCGTTTCGTAAGTGTCCACCAAATCCTTTTGATCAGAGGTCAAGGCCTCGTAAGCCGCTTTCGCTTCGTCGATCTTCGCCTTGCTTTCGGTGGTGTATTCGACCGTACCGATAGCCGCTATCTTTTCTTTAACGGCATTCGCCGCCGCTTGGTCTGCCTCTGCTTTTTCTGCCGCCGCCTGTAAAGTTGCATAAGTGCTTTCAGCGGAAGTCAGTTCGGAGTAGTTCGTAACCAACGCTTTCTGTGCTTCGCTCAATGTGGCATAAGCGGCTTTCGCTTCGTCAATCTTGCCTTTGCTTTCGGTGGTGTATTCTACCGTGCCGATAGCCGTAATAAGTGCTTTGACCTCGTCGGCTTTCGCTTGATTTTCATCGGCTTTCGCTTGATCTAATGCACTGTTCAATGCCGTTACCGCATCGGAAATCTCCGTCACTGTCTTATTTTCATCGTCTTTTACTGCGGTCGCAACGTTGATGGCTTCCTGCAAAGTCGCCGCGATTTCGGGATAATCCACCGATATGGAATAATAATATTCACTTGCACTACCGATTGCCGCGATAAGCACCGTTTTATCGTTAGCGTTGACGGTTACGGTCAGGTTTTGTTCAACCGTATTGTAATTGGCGGTATCGGCGGGCGTAAAGGTTGCCGCGAAAGTGTGAGAACCTACCGTTCCGACGCTTGTGGTCGGCTCGGTCCAAGTCCAACCTTCGGGCAGGGTCACGGAGGAAAGCGTATCGCCATAAGTTGCGTTTAAGTCGGTAGGGACTGTGTAGGTCGGGTCTGCCTTGTTGATAGTCGCTTCCACGCAAGCGGGTTCCGTGTCGTTGTGGTTTTCATCGCCTGCAATCTTGTACCACACATAGTAGGTTCCGGCGTTGGTCGCTGTAGGGATGGATGTGGTATAAAGGCTTTCATCCGTCGGAGCCGTGTTATCGGTGGTCACGGCATAGTACATCGTACCGCCTGTTGCGGAACCGGCATTGACCAATTCCTGTGCGGAACCGTTGTAAGTCGGAGTCTTTGCCGTCGGTACGGTCACGGTTGATTCAGCCCTATTCACAGTTAGTTTCACCTTACACTCGACCGCTGCATAGTTGTCAGTATCCGTCGGATTAAACATCACAGCATACTCAGTAATGTTGCTGTCGGAAACAGAGGGCTTTGTTTCTGTACTCTTCCATGTAAACTTGCCTTCCACTGTATTATCGCCCAGCTTTGCAACTCCGTTCGTCAGCGTGCTGTCTGCCAGCTTTTGCCCATAGGTAACGGCTGATGCTGTCGGAATCGTTTCGATTGACGGGGTTGCCTTTGCGATTGTGAAGTCCACGCTGGCGGTTGCCTCGCCGACAGTCACCTTTGCGGTATAATCACCGGCCACCTTTACATTCGCAGCTTCGACCTCATTTGCTCCCTTATAATATTTGATCATATATTCGCCAGGGAAAGCCGTCGTGTTGTAACCGGTGCTAAGTGTCGCAGCCTTCGCACTGCCGTCATAGGGCAGCTCCGTGGGTGCGCTGATGGTGAGAGCCAAGCCCTCGGTGATGTCGCAGCCCGCCGTGCAGGCCGCAGTGATGGTCGCACCAGTCGCAGTGTAGGTGAAACTGTGGATATGCGGCACAACGTTGTTTACGATCATGTACACATATCTGTCGCCGGTATAGTCTCCGGCGCCTGCACGATAATTACTCAGATCGCTTTCGGGATTAGCGCTCGTGCCGCCGTAAAGATACATCCCCGTGCCGAGAGTCAGGCTGCCGCCAAACCCTTTCTCTTTTACTGTTGTTCCGCTAGAATTACCTGTATGACTGTCGCCTATTGCTGCGACTGTGCCGCCGCTTATGGTCACTGTGCCGTTGACTCCATTACACGCGTAGATAGTCCCACCATAGTTATTTATATCACCTGTAACATTTCCTCCTGTTGCTGTGACCGTGCCGCCGCTTATAGTCACCGTGCCACTGATTCCACTACACGCATAGATGGTTCCACCATAGCATTCTATAGCTCCCATATAATCACTTGCTGTAACATTTCCTCCTGTTGCCGTGACCGTTCCGCCGTTGATGGCCACCGTGCCGTTGATTCCATTACTCGAATAAGTTTCTCCGCTACTGCCGTCAATCCCAACACTTACACCGCCGTTTGCCGTAACGGTTCCGCCGTCAATGGTTATCGTGCCTTGCATACCTGCTGCCGCTTTCTCGCTGGTGGCTGTAACTTCACCGCCATAGATGTGCACAACACAGCTTCCTGGTTTAATTCCTCCGATGCCGATACCTGTTGTACCATATTGGCTGCCACTTGCATTTACGGTGCCACCATAAATGTTTACAGTTCCGCCACTTTTACCTGAATATCCGCCAATACCTGCTGCAAAGTTTTGTCCTCTTGCAGTGACTTCACCACTGTAGATGTTGACTTCACCATTGCCGCCATCCAGCGCGCCTCCGATACCCGAAGCATTAGTTCCACCTGTCGCAGTAATTTTACCACCATGAATATTCACGGTGCCGCCGCTTTGGTACCTGGCACCGCCGCCGATGCTGGCCACGTTGCTGTCATTTCCGGCGTTGAGTTCGCCTGTTCCTCCGATTTGCGCGTAGATGTTAATGGTGTTTCCGCTGTTAACCGTAATACCTTTGCTGGCGGTCAGGGTTGCGCCATCACGCAAGATCAGGTTCGCCGTACCGGTAACAGTAATGCGGCTGCTGACGGTCACGCTGTTGCTCACTACATACCACTTGCCATCTTCAAAAGTCGTGGTGTCCGCGGTGACAACGGTGTAGTCCGTGCAGGCGTCGTCGCCGGTCTTCTCCACCAGCGTGGTGCCGTTCCACGCCATGTAGGAAACGGGGTCGAGATACCCATACACTTCAATTTTTTTTATACCTTTAGATGTGTATGCCAGAATGGGTGTGCCATTTACTTGCGGCGTCTTATCCTCTTCCGTGGTTTCTACGACAAAGGGAGCTTCGCTGTCTGTTGCCGTACGATCTTGATCGTCATAAAATACGCATTTGGTGATGGTATATCCTTCGGCAG
>DGWX01000059.1 GCA_002395405.1 Christensenella sp. UBA4247 | reverse complement strand
TCCCTTCTGCGAAGCGGACAAGATGGGTGACGGAGACTTCGGTATGAGTATCGCCAAAGGCTTCAAACAACTGAAAGCCGACTGGGCTACCCGTAAGAAAGGCGACATCGGTCAATTCCTCGTCTCCTGCTCCGATATCATCAAAGAATACTGCGGCGGCGCAAGCGGCCCGATCTGGGGCAGCGCGTTCAAATACGCCGGCAAAGCGATGCTCGGCAAAAAGGAAGTAAACCTGACTGACATCGCCTTCCTCTTTACCGAAGCGAATCGCGGCGTTTTCGAAACGGGCAAAAAGAGCTTCGGGAAAGGCGCGGAGATCGGCGACAAAACGCTCGTTGACGCCTTAAAACCCTGCGCAATGGCGCTTACGAAAGCGGCGGAAGAAGGAAAGAAACTCCAAGAAGGCTTGGATCTCGGTGCGAAAGCGGCTCACGACGGCGCGGAAGCCACCAAGACCCACGTTGCGACTCTCGGCAGAGCGGGAACGGTGGGCGAGCGTTCGATCGGCTACCCCGACGCAGGCGCGCACGGCCTCGACGTTATCTTTAACGAGCTTGCGAAGTATATCAAAAACTTCAAAGCGTAAGTTCGAAACAGTCCGATAACAAAAAATCACCTCGCTGAATCGCGAGGTGATTTTTTGAAAAAAGCCGTACGGATCCGAAGTGTACCGGGTCCGAGTTTAAGACGCAGCGAAATCCGCACGGCTGTTTCTTTACCGATCCCGGGAAAGCGTCACGCCGATTTATCGAGCGGTTCTCCTCCCGAAACTGCGTGTTCGCCCTTTTCCTTTTCGTGCGAGGACTTCTTTTTGGAAAAAATTCCCTGCGCGACGGAAACGGTCGAATCGATCGTGTCGATAATGCTTTTGATATCTTGCTTGATCCCTTCGAGGGCGTTTAAGCCTTCGGTCAAACTCGTTATGGTCGAAGTGTACTTCTCTTCGCGCTTTTTACTGTCTTGCAGTTGATACACGAGAAGCGCGAGAAACAGAAGCGCCCAAACGCCGTTCGACGCCATATATTCCACCAATTTGTCCCACATATTATCCTCCTATCGCTCTGATAAAGTCTCCGTAGTACAGTCCGAGATACTCTTTGAGCGCATTCTCGTTTACGCGCGCGAATCGAGCGCCCTCTTCTCTTCCGAGTTTTTTTACTTCGGAAACGGCGTAAGCGAGGCGCTCTTTGTAATTTGCCCTTTTATCTCCGCTGTAATCGCCGAATTCCTCTTCGAACTCCGCGTTCTCTTTTTCGTTTTGCGCCATATACTCCGCGATCCTTTTCTCGGTCTCTTTTTCCGTCGCCGCTTCATACTTACTCTGCAATTTATCGCGCTGGGTTTTGAGCTTATTCAAGCGATTTTCCAGTTCGATCGCGTAATTGATCTCATAAGAAGAAAGCGCGTCTCGGTAGCTGCGTTCCGCGAGTTCGATCTTATCGTTTAGGCTTTTAACGAGTGCTTCCTCTTTTTTATTCAAAAGGGCGCGATCGGTAATATAATCGCTCGCGATCCTTTCTTGCGTCAGCGCTTTAACGGAGGAATTCGTCATTCCGTTCCTCGATAATCTTTCGAGATTGTTTTGCTCTTTATTTTGATACGTCCGGTCGAGAGCGCGAAGTTTCTCCCCGTAATCATCAAGACTCGCTTCTCTTTCCGAAACGAGTTCTCCGATCGTTCGATCCTTCTTATTTTCCGCGCTCTTCTTTTTATCTTCGTACGTATTTCCGATGCTCTCTTTCGCTTTTTCGAGAAGCTCGTCGTCCGTATCGAAAGATTGCTTTTGAATGGAAGAATTCGCGTACTCTTGCGCTTTTACGCCTACTTCCTCGTCGTATCTGTCTTTGATGTTTTTAAGTCCGCCCAAAATGTTTCGAAACGCGCTGCTGTTCTTCGCGGGATCGGAAACGATCGGGGTCGGTTTAAATTCGTTTGTCGTTATTACTCTGTCTATCGTTCTCATTCTTTACTCCATAATAGAAATCTCGTTATCCGAAAGAGCGAATCCCGCCGATTCTCCGGGGAAATACCCTTCCGCGTAAGATAAAACCGCAGTGTCGCCCGAAAGCGAACGCCGAACGAGAAGGTTCGACGCGTTTTTACAGTAAAACGTCGGCGTAAAGCTACCGCCTCTCAAATCGACGGAAGGCTCGAATCCTTTGCTTCGTACGACCAAGCGTTCGGAATAAGGCATCGTATAGCTTCCTGCAACGACGGAGTTTTCCCCCGTTTCGCCGAATGAAAGCATTTTCCAAGTTCCGTCCGACGAAGAAATCAAAAACGCCGATCCTCTCGCCGCGCTTTTTACGGAGCTTACTCCTTCGATCACCGTATCCGACAAAATAGGAACGCCGCTATCGTCCACGAGGATAAAACGAAGCGTACCCTCCTCTTCCAAATACGCCGCGAGAAACGCCGCTCCGACGGGCAAAGAGCTTCCGTCTATCAAAGACGCACCGACGCAGGAATTCAGCGAGCGCGTAAAACTACCGCCGAAAGAAAAGGTCAGATCGTTCGATCGGCTAACGGACAACGTTGCCGCGTTTACGGTATATGCATTTTGCGTTTTATCGAACGCATACGCCATATCCGCGTATTTCTCGGTTCGTTCGCTTACGATCAAGTTTCCGGAGTCGTATTCGTATTTCTCCGTGATCCGATCGCCTCTTTTTACAAACGCCGTCAGTTTGTTTCCGTTATACGCGCCGCCCGCAAAGGAAAGATACGGGGCGCCCCGTTTGACGGATACGCCGGATACGGAAAACGTCGCCCCGCCGTGATCCCCGTTTGAGAGGATCTCGAAGCAATGCTCCCCTTTCGCCGTCGTTGCTTCGATCAGCGAATACGGCGCTTTTTTCGAAGAGAGCGGAACGCCATCTAGCGCAATGACATATTCTCCCGTCTCTCCCGTAAGCAAAACCTCCGCGGATATTCTGACTTGCGCGGAGGTATAAAACCTTACGCCGCCCGCTTTGCATCCTGCCGCGAGGGCGCCTCGAACGGCGCCCTCTCTTCTGTAACTCTCCCGAATTTCTTCGGTATTCAAATAAGTTTCCTTTTCGTAATTCATATCATTCTCCGAAAAAATCCACCGTCAAATCCGCTTCCGTAATGCGGATAGTTTCGCTGTCGGACGAAATCGAGACCGCTATTGTATCGAAAGGTCGGAAGACCTTGATCCGATTTTTCCCCGCGTAAATGGGGAAGGAATGATCCGCTCCGTCCAACGAAAGCGTTATCGTTGCCTCCCCTTCGGCGCGCACGATGACCTCACGGAGCATCTTTTTGCCCCTGTTTACTCCCAGCGTCGTTATGGGCGAACGCCATAATTTATATGTAACCGTTGAATTCACACTGCCGGATCTGTCTATCATTCCGAGGAAGTTCACGGGATAATTCGCCTCAGCCATAACGCCGCTGATACATTCGTTGTTTACGCCGATCATACAGGAAAGCGCCAGATCGTGAGCCACTTCGAGATCCCCTTTCCAAATATCGTAGATCAAAAGACTGTTCGGTCCTTCCGCGATACGGCTGTCCATATCGAGGCGGCAAGCGAGATAATATTTTCCGTTATGGAACGTCGCTTTCGCGCCCGTTTGATCGGAAGAAAAAAGTCCTTCGACCTCGTATAGAACTTTGCTTACGCTTATCCCGTCAAACGCGTACACCCCGTCAGCCGCGCTGAACATAATTCGATCGCCGCAAATGCGGATCGTATCCTTTCGGATCAATCCGACGGAAAGAAACAGTTTTTTTACACTGAACTCCGTTTGGTCGTTAAAGGCGCTTATGCGAGCGATGCCGTGTTCGAAAAAGGCATATACGTAACCGCCGAAACTCAAAACTTTGATAAGCTCCCCCATTTCGCCGGAAAAAGAAATATAACCGCCTTCAAAGAGCGAAACGTTCCAATTCGAAGGATCGAAATCGTCGCTGAAACGCAGCTTGAACGGATCGCTCTTAAAGAGAGCGAATACCCTATCGTTATGGGTACACATCGCGGTCATCGGTTCCTCGATCCCGAGGCTTTCGACGCGCGTTCCGGACAAAAAGAACAGCCCTTGCGAAGAAGAGAACAAAAGTCCGTCTTTTCCGTCGTAATTGAATTCCGTTGCGGATAGAACCTCTCCGTACGAACCGATCGGAGAAAAAGAGTTCCTTACGTTCAGTCTGAGATCGTAAAGTTTTCCGTCTTCGGCGTAAGCAACGACGCGATCGAACCTGTATTCTCCCGAATGCATCGTATAAAGATACAATTCTTTAAAAGGAGAGGTAACGTGCTTAACGAAACTCCAATCGTTCCCGCCGATCTTTGCGACAGCGGTACTCATTCCCGTTCCCGTTTCGAGGACCCCTTTATCAAAGGCGAAATTATACGTTTTCGGAGAATAATTGAAAGGCATATTTTCTTCCGCAGCCGTCGTGCTGATCCCCTTGAAAGAAGAGATACGAAAGCGCTTACGCGCGGGAGACGGAAGCACCTCGCTGAAAAATTTTCTGATCATATCCATCTCCCGAATCGAACCGACGCTTTTTTGTGCGGTGCGAGGACGTTCAAAAGCCCGTCCTTGTAACGCTTTTCGAAAAGGGAGGCTTCTTCGTACATCATATTTTCAAGCGCATACTCCGCCGCAACGCCGCGCGCGAAAAGCTCCGCGGAAACGAGGAGCGGAACTTCGATCTCCTCCCCGATCTCGGGAAAAGAGGACGGCGCGTAATAATAGCGCAGTCGATACGTTCCGTCTTCGGCAAGCAGTTTTCCGCCTCGAACGCGAAACCGAACGCTTAAACCCGATTCGTCTTTCAACTGTACTGCGTCGAAAAAATTTTCGGAAAGCTCGGATAAAGCTTTCTCACCGTTTTCGATCGAAACGGTCTCTTCCTTTTCAAGGTGTACGTACTCCGTTACGAGTTGGACGTAAGCGACGCCGAGCGCATTAACGAGCTTGGAAACCCTATCGTCCGTTGAGTTTTCTTGTATCGTCACGTCGCCAAGCCCTAAAAACGAGGCGGCGCGACTCAATATTTCGTTTACTTGCATAGTATCCTCCCATTATCGCGTTTTCCAAGCGAGGCTCATAAACGCTTCCGCCGATTCCCCGGCTTTTTCTTTGAGTTCTTTTTCTTCTTCGATCCGCTTTCTCTTCTCTGATTCTTCGATCTCGCGCAGCAGTTCGTTTACGCGGCGCACGTGCGTTTCGCGGAGTTTCGTTACGAGGCGGGAGTCGAGGGGATCGTTCCAGGTTACGACGATCTCGCGCTCTCTCCCTTTCAAACGAACCTCGAAGCGGGATCGATCCATATTGTAAAACAAGAGATATCTTTCATCTACCTCGCGGATCCTGTCCGCGACGTCGAACACGTCGCTTTTGATCCTGACCAACCGTTCTTTACGCATATGCGCCGCCCTCGTTTTACGCCGTAGCGGCGGTGATGCCCATGATCTTCGCCTGACCGATCGGCTTCTCGCAAAGGAGATCCGCGTACTTAACGAGCGTTGCGCTGTAAGTCGGCGTTCCCGCCTTTTGAGAAAGGATCTTTCCGTTTTCGCCTTCCAGCCATCTCCAATCGCAGAGCTGATGGATCTTAAAGTCCTTGCTGTTCAAAACGTACAACGAACCGTCTTCCACGAATCTGTCAGCCATAAAGGGGATCCCGTTATAGGAAAGCGCCTTGAAACCGCCGTCGAGATTCATATAGTCAACGTTCGTACGGCTCAGAGCGAGATAATCGAGGTAGAAACGTCTGACGTCGTACGCCGCCGAGATAAAGTCCACTTCCGAACCGGCAACTTCGTCGATAAAGTCGATCGCGGTTTGAACGGTGGAAGAGCTGATCGGGCCGTTATCATTCTTGATATAAGGGATCAACCAGCGGTTGGTCGTCCTTGCGAGACCGTAAATCGAACCGGTGGTCGCGAAAATGAGGTTCAAACCGGTGAGTTCCGCGTCCTTGCTGTTCTGAACGGTAATATAGTAGCCCGAATTGATAAAGTCGCTCGGCGCGCTGCCGTCGATCTTGATGGTTTTCGCCGCGCGATCCACGTAGGTAATGCGTCTTTGCGCATAAACGGGCGTGGAACCGTTCGTCGCATAAATATCGATGACCATTCCTTCCATAACGTTTTTGGTGCTGTCCAAGGTCAAAACGAGCTTGTCGAGGTTGGATTCGTTATCCACCGTATAGGCAAGTCTGCCGGATCCGTTTCCATACAGCATACGGCTGAAATTGAACTTGCTCGCCTTCAAAAGACCTTCCATTTCCGCGTTCAAAAGGTTTACGAACGCACCGGCGTTGTTCTCGCTCGCGCGGATCGCTTTATCGCTGATCTCGATCGTTCCGTACAGGTTTTTCAGGCTGAGCGTAAACTGCGCGTATTGATTGCTCGCCGCGTTGGGAAGATTTCCCGTTTCGGTTCCCGCGCCGATACCGCCGTTCAAACCGTACGGCACCATCTTAACGATATTTTTACCCCAAACGTCCGAAGTCGTGTGTTGGATTTTGGTCAAAAACGCGTTACTCTTGGTGTTAAGCTGGTCGGAAACGACTCCGAGATACAAGCTTTTGAGCGCCTTATCCGCCGTTTGTAAAGTAATCATTTTATATCCTCCTTGCATTGAATAGTTTTTCCGTCATGGCTCCCGCCTCCTCGATCGTTTTGGCTCGAGTGGGCGGTATGATCGCTGCGGCGCCGCCATGATCGATGGTTCTCGGAACGCCGCTGAGGGGAGAAAGCTCGGACAAATAATCTCCGATGACTCTATCGCGAATTTTGTCGTTCGAATAGACGTATTTTTCCAAAAAATCTCCGTCCTCGATTATGCTTTCAGGCGGTTTGTAACCCTTCGAAACAGCTTTTCCCAAAGCGATTTCCAAGCACCGATTGTCTCTCGCGAGGTCGGGGTCGGACTTTAAGATCGAGCTGATGTCGGCGGCGTAACGTTTTGCGATCGGATTCTCTTCCACGAATGAAGCCACTTTTTCGTCCCATTCGTCCTTTGCGTACAGAGGGGCTGATCCTTCCTCTCCCTGTTCGGTGAGGGAAGGTTCACTTCTACTCTCCAACTCTTTGATCCTTTGGCATTTCTTCGTAAATTCCGATTCCAATCTGTTATACGCCTTCAAAAGTTCGTCGCTGTTTGCGAATTTCCCTACGGAGACGGCGCTTTCGTTATCCGTTTTTTCTTCCGCTTGCGCGGCGTCGATTTCGGGCAAAATGACCGCTTGTTCCATATTTTCCTGCATAATTTCCTCCTTTATTATCACGTTTTTTCTATGATCCTATCGAATGATCAATCGCTTACTTCCAAGCTTTTGATCAAAGCCAACCTACGTTTGTGCATTTGAATGTGATCGAGAAGTCTCTTTTTCTCGTCCGGCTCGTAATGAAACTCTTTGCCGATGATCGCTTTGGTATGCTCCGCGATGTGGAGCGCGTCGTCGTCCACTTCTTCGCATTCGATTTTTCCTTCCCTGACCTTTTCGTTTTCTTCTTTCGCGCGATTGATATGCAATTCGTCCATCTCCCGCGCGCTTTCCCAGTTTCCGAATCCGATCATTTCTAAGATCTTGCTCTTATTCTTCGAGGAGATCTTGCCGTCGTCGTCGGACAGAAGTCCGAGATTCATTAGTTCGAGAACCATATTTCGTCTTGCGGCAAGCGTTTCGAGTATGTCGCCGTCCACGTCGTACACGACGTCGTCCGAGCTGATATCGTTTCTGTCAAAATAGTGAAGCGTTACTTCTCCGTTTTCGCCCGCGATCCGCTTCATTCTCGCGTTGATCGCAAACTGTTTGTAAAGGCGCAAGATCTGTTTGGCGACTTCTTTGATCGCGCTGCGGATCTCGTTTGCCGTAACTTTCAGGCGAGAATCGTCCTGCTCCATCAAAAGGGTGATCGCTTTTGCGCTCGCATTCGTCGAAGGCGCTTCGGAATATTTCATCAAAGAACTTACGCCGCTGATTATGGTAAATTCGTCGAGCAGTCGCTCCTCTTCCCTTACAAGTTCCGTCGGAACCGATCCGATTTCGAGCATTTGCGGCATTCTTCCCCCTTGTCGAACGATAATGACTTTACCGGGAGAAAGTCCGTCCTCTTCCAAATTCTCGATATCCACGCTTCCGTCTTCCACGGCGAGAACGCCCATCGTCATTCGATTCAGATACTCGTGCTTACGGTTTTTTACGGCGTTGAATGCCCGCTGGATCGGGATCAATCTCTCCACGATGGAAGAACCGAAAAAGCTACCCGGATTCATAACGGAAGTTTGCTTCGCGAAGGGATAACCGCGCTGACCGTCTTCTTTATTTACGAAGGGCAGCGCCCCGTCGAAAACGATCGTATCCCCCGCGAGGATCACGAGCCTTCCCTGCGGGAAAGCCGAGGTCGGGAGTTCGTATCTTTCGATCACCATCGCGTGGTTTTCCAGCCTTTCGTTTCCCATACCCTGAACGAAGCCGCTGTAACCGAGTCCGCCGATCGTACTGCCGCCCGTAACCACAAATCCGCTGATTTCTTCCGGCGGAACCTTTACGCCCCAGCGATCTTCGATTTCGGAAAGAGAGTACGCCTTCGCGTGAATGAGGCTTCTGCAATCTTCAAGATGCGAATTGGTTACGCTGTCCGGATACACTTCGAAAGGAGGAACGACCTCCACTTCCACGTCGCCGTCGTAAATATCTCCTTCCTTGTTTCGTCCGACTCGCCTGCCTTTATCTTTGTTCCAAGTGATCTTGTAAAGCGCCGTTCCCGTAACTTCGCTCCACATATTCGCTTCGTAGATCAACTGCTGTAAATTGATCTCGTTAAACACCGAATTCAGGATCTTGCCCGAAAAGGCTGCCGCGGATTTATCCGATTCGTCCGTCGTCATCGGTCGAACGGACATTCCGAGCTTGATCGAGCTGAGCTTCGACGTGCGCGTCTCGAGGATAGTCGCCGTGTGGTTATAAACTTCCCTTTGCTGCCAAAAATATTGCTTCCCGAAGTCTTCGATATCCCCGTTTTGCCCGATCTCGCAATATTGATTTCCCATAACGAAATTGAGATTCAATCGCCATTGCGTTTCGAGGCTTTTCCTGGCGTCTCGCCTTTTTTCGAAATCCTTTCGGATCTCGGCGGCAAGCGCGCTTACGTTTTCTTTCTTATCGGTTTTCATTTTTCGTTTCTCCTTTTGACCGCTTTTTTGATCAAGCTATCCGGGCTTTTCGGGACGATCTCCCGTCCGATCGCTTCATATAACTCACCGAGGCATTTACTGCAAATGTAAACGCCGCCCGCTTCCCTTCTCCAAGGCAAATGCGCCTTCGCGAAAGAAGGCGAGATCGAGTAACTTGCAAGATTCTTGCAAAGTCCCAAATCACATCTCGCTTTGATCCCGAGTTTTATCAGTTCCATTTTCCGTTTCCTCCAATAGTTTTAACAGTCTTTTTTTCTCTTCCGCCAATTCTTCGTCCGTCATTTTTTCGTATCCGTCTTCTTTGCTTGTCATCTCTAGGTACGCTTTAAGCGCGGTAATATCCGGCGGATAATGCTTGCTCGTGACCTTCTTTTTTACCACCTCGCCTTCGGGCGAATATTCCATCGTTTTTTCCGTCACGGTATAACCCACCGCTTTTTTATACAAAGAACGAACGAGTTTCTCGTCTATCATACTTTCTCTCCTCTTCCGATCATCTCCTCCTATGCATACTGATAAGTTTATTTTTGTATCGCATTTGAGGAGAGATCGGCTCGTTTTTCGGCGCGCGCGGCCTCGGACGGGACATCAAATAATAGCGTAGTTCGTCCATTGCGTGATCGTCCGCCTTGATCGGCGCGTCTCCGTTTCCCCAATAATAACCTTTGATCTCTCGGATCATATTGACGCAGTTACGAAAGATCGAAATGCGAGGCGGCCTTTCTTTCAGCCAGTCTTTGACCGCCGCGATCCCCGACCAAAGATCCTTGTTTACCGAAGTATCGCAAAGGATCCCTTTTTCATAAAACAGATCGGCAACCGATTTTAAGGAAGAAAGCGTTTTTTGATTCGCCGCGCTGTCGATGATACATTTCAACCGTCCTTTCATATCGGTCGGCCAACCGAGTTCCTCCGCGATCTTTTTGATCTTCTCCGCGTGATAGCCGATATCCCTTCCGCTTTCGTAATGCTCCGCAATAACGTACACGTTGCCGTCAAAATCCACCGCGTAAAAATGGCAGGATAAAGGATTGTGCAATCCGGGATCGATCGAAATATTGTCATACCATTCGCGCGGTATGGGGAATGGATCGATCACGTGAACGCTATCGTCGAATTCGGGATATACGAGTCCGCCTTCGTCTCCGAATCGACCGTATCTCCTCGATTCCACGCTTTCTTTGTCAAACGCGTTCGTGAGCAGCTCGATCTCTTCACTGTCCAAGTACGGATTATCCGCCCATTCCATCGTGATCGACCAAACCTCCTTATTCGATCGCTTGTTCATATAGATCTCGTCATATACCCAAGTTCGGCCTTTAAGGGGCGTCATCGTTCCCCATATTTCCCCCTTGCGATCCATAACGCGCATCAAACATTCTTCATACACGTCTTGGGGCGGTTCTTCATCGAACCAAACGAAATCAAGAGACGCGCCTTGAAATTTTTCTCTGCCTTGATCGGCGCTTTTGAAACCGATTCGAGACAAGCCTCCGAAAACGTTTTTGATCGTTATATAATCGATAACGCCTCCTTCCGGGCTGCTTTTTCTTCCCGATTGCATCGTAACGTCTTCGATCCATTCGGGGCGAAGATAAGACAGGATCTTACTTTGCGAAACCTCTCGCTGTACTTCGTAAGTCGGTGAAACGACCCAGCCGCAAACGTCTTTACGGTTTTCCCTGAAAGGATGGATCCCTCTCGCCCACCAAACCGCTTCCACCGCCCCGCATTCGGTTTTTCCGCTTCTGTTTCCGCCGAAAACCCAGCGATTTCTCTTTAAGCAGCGATGAAATTCCATTTGCTTTTTATGAACTTTTTCTTTGTTATATTTGCCGAGTTTATCTCGCTCTTTTCGAAAGGCTTCCAAGCGCTCGATTTCGGCAATTTTCCGAATGATTTCCTCCGTTTTACTGTTTTTTATCATTTCACGTCACCTTTTTCCCCCTTTCCCTCTTGGAATCAACTCGATTTATATGTATAATAGAGGTATGAAACGTAAGGTTTTTTCGATCGCGCTCGTCGCCCTGCTGATCCTTTCCCTTTTCGGGATCCCGTGTTTTTCCGCGCAAGCGGACGCGTCTTTTTTCCTGAAAGTCGAAAGCGACAGCGTTTCTTTATATGAAAACACCGCAGTCCAAGCCGCGATGTTTACTTTGCCTCGGACCTTTTACGTTAAGGTCGTTCGGCTTTCTTATACCTCTTCCTATCATCTCGTTGAATATAACGGCGTCAGAGGTCTCGTTAAAACCTCGGATTTTTCCTCTCCTCCCGAAGAAAACGTCCCCAATCCCTATTACACCGGAACGAACGTCACCGCGCACGTTAACACCTATCTTTACTTCGCGCCTTCCTTTTCGTCCCGCAGCGAGATCGAAGCGAGCGGACTCTCTTTGACTTATCTCGGCAAAGTCAGCGGCGAAAAAGGATCCTACGACACGTCGGTTTGGTTCGCCGTTTTATACGCAAACGAGGTGTATTATCTGCATTGCTCTTTAACGAACAATCTTTCCCTTCTCGAAAGTTCGTTCCGCCCCGTTCATCCGAACAGCGTGGAACCCGCAAGCGGGAATCCGACGACCGAAAAAACGGACGAAGCGGAGAGCGGCGCATCCTTCGACGTCGTTCGCCTTCTTTTGATCCTCGGAATGATCGTTCCGCTCGTCGTGATCGTGTTCTTGCTTTTCAAACCGAAACGCAAGCGCAGATCGACTAAGCGAAGAAACAATTACGATTCCTATTATCCGGATGAGGACGATTACGACGACTATTACGATAATTGATCCTTTTGTTTACCGCTTCACTCGCCTTTTTGAACGTCTCCTTCGCCTGAATGGCCTCGTCGTCTTCGCGGATCGCTCGATTCAGTGCCGATAAAAACAAAGGTTCGTTTCCGAATTCTCGGATCAAACGCTTTTTATCGAACCCGCCCCGTTCAAGCGCAAAAGTAAAATCTTCCAACCCTTTCGCAAGTTGTCGATACAGCGTTCGAAGCGAAACGTCTCTTTCCCGAACGAGATCGCTCATCTCTTTCTTTTGCAAATAGCGATCGTTTAATAAGGAAAAAGTTGTACTCTTACTCTTTCTTAATGCTTCTTCTATGATATATTTCATATTATATAAACCCGTTTTTCTCTGCTCCAAAGCAATCAAACGTTCGTAAATCCTCATTTGTTCATTCGGATAGATCGCGTAAAAGCCGTCAATCGCGCATTTTTCATCGCTCTCTGTCAGCGCGTCGAATAAATCGTCTAAATGCGCGTAACATCCCAGTACCGCTTTTGCCACCAATAATCTGTCTTCCATTTTATCCTCCTTTTCAAAATCGTCGATGAGCAATACGAACATATGTTCACATACACAATATAACACGATTTTCGAAAAAGTCAACGCTTACGTGCCACAATTTTTGATAGGCGAACAAAAATGTAAAGTACGTGTTTGTCTCCTTTTTATTATTATATTATATTTTTTACAAATGACGATTTTTATCGAAATTTAAGCATTTTTCGCCTACAATTTAATCATAATTTATTTTTGTACAAAATTGCAAACTTCGTGCCACCATTTTTTCGCTTCTCCTCTGTTCGAAGCGATTTCGCCCCTTCTTCCAATCATTTTTCCATTCGAATACAAGATAAAATTGTACAAAATAATTGATATGCTTCGTTTACAAAAAAAGCAAAAATCGATGCGGTCGTTCATATCGGCGTTCTTATAAAAGAACCTCAAACGGCAGACGACGGAAAAAGCGGCTCATTTCTTTCCGTTATAAAAACGGGATTGTCGCACAAGATAATCGTATGCTTACCGTATTCTTACGATCGATCATAACCTATATTTTCCTATTGTTTATTATGCGCCTGATGGGAAAGCGCCAGCTCTCGGAACTGCAACCCTTCGAGTTCGTAATTACTTTGATCGTTGCCGAACTCGCTTGCATTCCGATGTCGGATACTTCGATCCCTCTTTCCTACGGCATCATTCCGATGTTTACGATGTTTATTTTACACATCGCGATCACGAAACTTGCGAGTAAAAATCATAAATTCAATCGGTTCTTGAACGGCGTTCCCGTCGTCGTGATCTCGCCGAAAGGAATCGATCATCGCCTGCTCGATAAGTTGGATATGAACGTGACCGACCTACTGCACGCTCTTCGCGCCGCGGGATATTTTTACCCGAGCGAAGTCGCCTATGCGATCATGGAAACGAACGGAACGCTCAGCGTTCTCCCCAAAAGCGCTTTCGCGCCTGTTACGCCGAATGATATCGACGTATCGGTAGATTCCAGCGAAATGCCCTATCCCATTATTTGCGAAGGAAATACTTTTTCCGAAAACCTGACGATCACGGGGGTAAAAGAAGAAGAGATCAACGCGTTTTTGGAGAAACACGCCGTAAACAAGAAAGACGTCCTTCTTCTTACGGTCGATAAAGGAAGAGAGGTTTATTTGCAACCATATCGCGGAAACGCCATCACGGGAGAAACTTTATGAAGCGACTGATCCTTGCCCTCTCCGTTCTCGCCTTGATTATCGCGGCGGGCGTTGCGGAACAAATATTCGTCGTAAAACTGTATAAGGAAATGGGAAGCGCGGCGTCGGAAGCAAAAGAAGCGGTGGAAACGGACGTAAAAACCGCCCTTCCCACCGCGGAAAAACTAAAAGAAAAGTGGTTGAAGCATCGCAGCTTTCTCGAAGCGATCACCCCGCATAACGAGACGAAAGAAATGGTGCTTCGCATCGCGGAGCTGATCGGTTACGTAGAAACGGAAGACGATAAGTCCGCAACGGCAACGGCGGCGATCATTATGGAAATGTGTTCGAACACGCCCCACATTCTCGCATTCCATTGGGAGCATATCTTTTAAGCCGAAAAAGGATCTCAAACGAGATCCTTTTTGCGATTCAGCCGAGTATCTTTTTCAAAAATTCGCCCGTATAGCTTCCTTCCACTTTCGCGACCTCTTCCGGCGTCCCCGTCGCGACGATCCTGCCGCCGCCGTCTCCTCCATCCGGACCGAGATCCACGATATGATCCGCGACCTTGATCACGTCCAAGTTATGTTCGATCACTACGACCGTATTTCCTCCCTCGGTCAGTCGATTGAGGATCCCGATCAGCTTTTGTACGTCGTAACTATGCAATCCGGTGGTCGGTTCATCTAAAATATAGACGGTTTTTCCCGTGCTCCTCTTGGAAAGCTCGGTCGCAAGTTTTACTCTTTGCGCCTCGCCGCCCGAAAGTTCGGTCGCGGGCTGTCCGAGTTTGATATAGCCGAGTCCCACGTCGTACAGCGTTTTAATTCGATTATAGATTTTGGGAATATTGCGGAAGAATTCGCAGGCTTCTTCGATCGTCATATCCAAAACTTCGGAAATATTCTTTCCTTTATATCGCACTTCGAGCGTCTCGCGATTATAGCGTTTGCCGCCGCAAACCTCACATGGAACGTAAACGTCAGGCAAGAAGTTCATTTCGATCCGCATAACGCCGTCTCCCGTACAATTCTCGCATCGCCCTCCGGGAACGTTAAAACTGAAACGACCGGCGCCGTATCCCCTTTCTTTCGCGTCGGGAGAGCGGGCGAACAAATCTCGAATATCGGTAAACACGCCCGTATAAGTCGCGGCGTTACTTCTCGGCGTTCTTCCGATCGGAGATTGGTCTATATCGATGACCTTATCGAAATACTCGATCCCCTTGATTTCTTTGCATTTTCCGTTTACGACTTTTTTCGCGCCGTTCAGCCTTTTCGTCAATTCAGGATATAAAATCCCGCCTACGAGGCTGCTTTTTCCGCTTCCGCTGACGCCCGTTACGCAAGTAAAGAGCCCCACCGGGATCTTTACGTCGATATGATTCAAGTTGTTTTCCGAAGCGCCGATCACTTCAAGGTATCTGCCGTCCGGCTTTCTTCTCTCCTTCGGAACTTCGATCTTCATTTCGCCGGAAAGATATTTCCCCGTAATGGAGCGCTCGCATTTTTCGATCTCCTCGGGGGTTCCCGCGGCAACGACCTCGCCTCCGAAAACACCGGCCATCGGTCCGATATCCACAACGTAATCCGCGCTGCGGATCGTATCCTCGTCGTGCTCCACAACGATCAGAGTATTCCCGATATCGCGCAGACGCTTCAAAGCGGCGATCAGTTTTTCGTTATCCTTTTGATGCAGTCCGATGCTCGGTTCGTCCAAAACGTACAAAACGCCTACAAGCCCGCTTCCGATCTGCGTGGCGAGGCGAATGCGCTGCGATTCTCCTCCCGAAAGCGTAGCCGAAGAGCGAGAGAGCGTCAAATATCCGAGTCCCACGTTTACGAGGAAGGAAAGGCGCGCGTTGATCTCCTTCATAACCTGATTGGAAATGATCTTTTCGCGATCGGTCAAGGGAAGATCTCGGAAAAAAACGTTCAGCTCCGCAATGCTCTTATCGCAAAGTTCCGCGATATTGATTCCGCCGAGGGTAACCGCGAGAACTTCTTTTTTTAATCTTTTTCCGTGGCAGGAAGCGCAAGGTACGACGCGCATCAAGCGCTCGTATTCGTATTTCATAAACACGCTATCCGTTTCGTCATAGCGGCGATTGATCAAATTTACGATCCCCTCGAAGGACGTCTTATGACTGCCCGAGAAAGCCTGCGTAACGTAATCCACCTCGAAAACTTCGCCGTGGTTTCCGTATAAGATCATATCCACGATCTTTTTCGGCAATTCGTTCAAGGGAGTATCAAGGGAGAAATTGTACTTCTTCGCAAAAGCGCGCATCGTTAAAGCAACGGTTTTGGATTCCATACTCCAACCCACGTTATTGAGCGCTCCGCCGTTGATACTCTTATTCCAATCTTTTACGATAAGATCCACGTCCGCCTCAAAGCGAAATCCGAGACCGTGACAGGCGGGGCAAGCGCCGAATGGAGAGTTAAAGCTGAAAAAGCGCGGGGTCAATTCTTCTATAATGACGTCGCAATCGGGACAGGAATACTTCGTATTGTAAAGCGTTTCCTTTCCGTCCGCCTCCGCAATAACGAGACCTCCGCTCATTTTCAGCGCGATTTCAAGGCTGTCCGTCAACCTGCGCTCGATCCCTTCTTTTATTTTCAATCTGTCCACGACGACCGAAACGTCGTGTTTGAGTTTTTTGTCGAGAGAAGGGATCTCGTCTTCCGCAGAATAATCTTTTCCGTCAATGATAAAGCGCAAAAAACCTTGTTTTTTATAGCCTTCGATCTGTCTGCCGTACTCCCCTTTTCTTTGGCGAACGACGGGCGCGATGATCCTGACTTTCGCATTCTCTCCCGCGGCAAGGACGCTGTCCGCGATCTGGTCGATCGAAGTTTCGCGTATCTCCTTTCCGCAATTCGGGCAATGAGGAATGCCGATACGCGCGTATAGAAGGCGCAGAAAGTCGTAGATCTCCGTCGTGGTGCCAACGGTGGAACGGGGGTTCCGGCTCGTCGTTTTTTGATCGATGGAGATCGCGGGGGAAAGCCCTTCGATATAATCCACGTCCGGCTTATCCGCCTGACCGATGAATTGGCGCGCATAAGAAGAAAGACTTTCCACGTAGCGGCGCTGACCTTCGGCAAAGATCGTATCGAACGCAAGAGAAGACTTTCCGCTTCCCGAAAGCCCGGTAAATACCGTCATTTTATTCTTCGGGATCGAAACGTCGATGTTTTTTAAGTTGTTCTGTCTTGCTCCTTTAACGAATAATCTATCTTCCATAGTTATTTTCCTTTCCGTAACGCCTGCAACGATTGAAGCTGCTCTCGAAGGTCGATCGCCGTTTCGAAATCGAGCGAAGCCGCCGCTCTTTTCATCAAAGCGGTGATCAGTTCGATCTGGTGGTCGAGTTCCTTGGGGAGAAGCTTTTCCTTCGGTTTATCTTCGCGAACGGGTTTCGAGATCTCGATCGTATTTACGATCTTTTTAACGACGCTCCTCGGCGTGATCCCGAATTTCTCGTTGTGTTCCGTTTGAATTTTTCTTCTGCGCTCGGTCTCTCCGATCGCTTTTTTCATACTGTCCGTCATAACGTCGGCGTACATTACGACCCTGCCGTCCACGTTTCTCGCCGCTCTTCCGATCGTTTGAACGAGGGAAGTTTCGCTGCGGAGAAACCCTTCTTTATCCGCGTCCATGATCGCAATGAGCCCGACTTCCGGAATATCGAGACCTTCGCGAAGAAGGTTGATCCCAACGAGGACGTCGTACTCTCCCTTACGCAAAGCGTTTACCGTTTTGATGCGCTCGAGCGTAACGATATCGCTATGCATATAGATCGCCTTTACGCCCTGCTCTTTCAAATACTCGGTCAGGTTCTCCGCCATACGCTTGGTTAAGGTCGTAACGAGCGTTCGATATCCTTTCGCCGCCGTGATCTTGATCTCGCCGAGAAGATCGTCGATCTGCCCTTCGATGGGTTTTACGGTAACGACGGGATCCACAAGCCCCGTCGGACGGATCAACTGTTCCACGATCTGACCCGCTCTCTCCATTTCGTAAGGAGCGGGCGTTGCCGAAACGCAAATCATTTGCGGAACGCGATCGATAAACTCATCGAATTTTAACGGACGATTGTCGTAAGCCGCGGGAAGGCGAAATCCGTAATCTACGAGGTTCTTTTTTCTCGCTCTGTCTCCGTTATACATCGCTCGAATTTGCGGAAGGGTCATATGGCTTTCATCCACGAACACGATAAAATCATCCGGGAAGAAGTCGGTCAAAGTATAAGGCGGCGTTCCGGGAAGACGCCCGTCGAAATAGCGGCTGTAATTCTCGATACCGCTGCAATAGCCGACCTCGCGGATCATCTCGGTATCGTAAAGAACGCGCTCGCGGATGCGCTGGGCTTCGATCATCTTGCCCTGCTCGGAAAATTCCTTCTCTCGAATAAGCATATCCGCGTTGATCTTCGCAAGGATCTTTTCCGTGCTATCTCCGCCGATCATATAGTGGCTCGCGGGAAAAATATTAACGTGTTTAAGTTCCGCTTTCGTTTTCCCCGTAACGACGTCGAATTCGGTTATGCGCTCGATCTCGTCTCCGAAAAACTCCACGCGCACCGCGGTTTCGGAATAGCTGACGGGGAATATATCCAAAACGTCGCCCTTCGCGCGGAAAGATCCGCGGCGAAAATCGATATCCGCCCGAACGTATTGGATCCCGACAAGCTTTCGAATGATCTCTTCTCTTTCCTTTTCGTCTCCTTCGCGAAGGGAAACGGCATGCGCGTAGTACTCTTTCGGCGCACCGAGTCCGTAAATACAGGAAACGGAAGATACGACGATCGTGTCGTGTCGCTCGCAGAGCGAGGCCGTTGCGGAGTGTCGCAGCTTGTCGATCTCGTCGTTTATATCGAGTTCCTTTTCGATATAGGTATCGGTCGAAGGAACATACGCTTCGGGCTGATAATAATCGTAATAAGAAACGAAAAACTCCACGCGGTTATGCGGAAATAATTCACGAAATTCATTGCAAAGCTGGGCGGCAAGGGTTTTGTTATGCGCGATCACGAGGGCGGGACGATTGAGTTTTTCGATCACGCTTGCTATCGTAAAGGTTTTGCCGCTTCCGGTTACGCCGAGAAGAACCTGCGTGGAAAGTCCGTCACGCACCCCGTCCACGAGTTTTTCTATCGCTTGCGGCTGGTCTCCGCAAGGCGCAAAAGGACTGACGAGTTTGAAATCCATATTTATTTCTTAATCGCGTTTATGATCAAAGTAAACAAAGGTTTTGCCGCAACCGCGATCGCCGCGCCGAGAAGGGTCAAAAGAACCTTGGAAATAATACTCGACCGACGGGCGCGCAAGCGCTGTTCTTCGCTTCTTTGGAAGGCGAATCCCTTTTTCAAAAGAGTAATGCAATAGTAAAAATTGCCGCGCTTGTCCGATTCCACAAGATCGATATATTCGTCGTACACCAGAGCGCGGATCGTGGGTTCGAGGTCTTCTTCCTTAAAATCCAAAGAATACGGAATGCCCACCATAATATCCACGGGGCGGATCAAACACATACCCTTATTTTTCGTCGTTTGTTTGTATATAACGCGCATCAAAGCGCTCTCTTTTTTGTTCAGCATACTTTCACCAAAATAATGATCAGGAATATAAGATTGATGATCGCGGCTCCGACCGCGGCCCCGAGAAGCGCAAAGAGAAAGGTCTTTGCGTTCTTCGGATCTTTATGAACGCTTTCCGCCGGCGCGTTTTGCGTTTCGTAAAAACCGCGAGTATAATGAGAGAACGATCTTGATTTTTCGCGCTGTTCCACCTCGTCGATACGCGCTTCGAGCTCTTCGATCTTCTTCTCTTCCTCTTTGCTTTTTTCCTTTGCGACTTCAAGCTCTTGTTTCTTTTCGAGCTTTTCCTCTCTGCCGTCCGCGGCGATAAAAGATTCGTGAGCGAGGCGAAGTCTCTCCTCTCTTTCCTTTTTCAGGCGCTCTTTCTCTTCTTCGAGAGCGCGCTTTTCCCTTTGATCGGCTTCGGCGGCTCTTTTTTCTTCCCGATAGGTTGCAAGCTCCGGATCTTCTTCGATGAGTTTACTGAGGCGCTCGCGCGATTGTTTAATGAGAGTGCGACCCTTCGTTCGCATCGCCACGCAAAACTCTTTGTTATCGGCATATTTCAAATCGATCAATCCGTCCGCAACGAGCGCTTCGAGGATCTCGGTAAGCTCGTCCTTCGCAAACTCATAATAAGAAATACGGGAAGTGATCTCTTCCGCTTCCAGAATGCTATATCCTTCGCCTTCGCAAAGGTCGAAGAGCGCGTCCAGCACTTTGATCGAAACGTCGTTCATACTTTCTACCGTTACTATCGCCTTAAGATAAATATATTATACAACGGTGTTTTATAAATTGCAACACAAAAAGGCGGCGCAAAAAACCGCCGCTTCCCGCGTAAAAAAGATCGATCGTGTTTTCCCTATTTTTCCGAAAACATATCGGCAAGCGCCTCGACCCTGCCCGCGCCGAGGACGAGGACCGCGTCGCCGCCTTTCGCGATCTTATCAAGCAGGGTCTTTACCCCTTCGTAAGCGGAATAATAATACATTTCGGGCGCGCTTAGAGAGCAAAATAGCGTTTTGGACGATACCCCCATATCGGGCGTTTCTCTCGCCGAATAGGTTGGCAAAAGGATCAAAACGTCCGCCTTTGACAAAACCCGAACGAACTCTTCGAAGAGGGTTTTGGTTCTGGAATACGTATGCGGTTCGAACACGACGAAGAGCCGCCCTTTCAAATTTTCCCTCGCGACCTTTAGAACCGCTTCGATCTCACTCGGGTGATGCGCGTAATCGTGGATCACGGGAGCGCCCGACGCAGTCGTTCCCCGAAATTCGTAACGCCGCTTAACGCCGAGGAAACCTGCAAGCCCCATTCTGACCGCGTCCTCTTCCACTCCCGTTTTCAGGGCGGTAAACGCCGCGATCGCCGCATTATATACGTTATGCTTTCCCTTGGCGGAAGTCGCGAAAAATCGAGGCGGCTCCCCCGATATATGCAATACGAATCCCCCGTCTCCTTTTTCCTCGAAAGAAAAATCCTTCCCATAAGAATAAAAGGTAATGTTTTCATATGCGCATACGTCGATATGAGAAGACACGCCGTCGCCGAGGATCGCGATCCCACCGCTTTTAACGCGACGAACGAACGAGGCAAAGGATCTGTAAACCGCTTCCACGTCGTTAAAATAATCCCCGTGGTCGATCTCTTCGTTCAAAATGACGGCAACGTCGGGTCGTAAGGTCAAAAAACTGTCTTTATACTCGCACGCTTCCGTCACGAAAATTTCGTTCCCCGATAGAAACGTATTGCTGCCGAAATTGCGAACGATCCCGCCTATATGCGCGGAGAAGCCGATCTTACTCGCGGCAAGACAGCAAGAGATCATCGCGCTGACGGTCGTTTTCCCGTGTGTTCCCGCAACGGCTACCGTTCGATCGAAAAGATTCGAGATCTCCGCGAGAAAAGACGCGCGCGTGATCGCTTTTTCACCCGCGGCGACAAGTTCGGAATTCGTTTGTTTGATCGCCGCCGTATAGACGACGAGGTCGGCGCTTTGGGCATAACGCGGGTTTTCACCCAAATACACGTCGAATCCGTTTCTTTTCAAAGTAAGAAACGCCTCGGATTCGCTTTCGTCGCTCCCGGAAACATAGGCGCCGAGCGTTCGTGCGATTCCGATCAACGCGCTCATACTGATCCCGCCCACTCCGATAAAATGAACCTTTTTGCCTTGGATAAAATTACGCATATTACTGTATATGCGGCGAAAAATCAATAGGTTTTCAAATAAAAAGAAAAGTTTCGCAAAAGAAAAGCTAGCGAAACTTCCGTTTAACAAATAAAGACGATTGAATTAAGAAAAAGAGATTATTCCGCGTCCAGCTGCAATTGATACGCTTTTAACACGCAATCGGAGATCATGGCTCTCGCTTCCGGATTGATCGGATGCGCAATATCCTTAAATTCTCCCTCGGGCGTCTTTCTGCTGGGCATAGCGATAAAAGGTCCGTTATTTCCGTCAATGATTTTAATATCGTGCACTGCGAAACACCCGTCGATGGTAATGGAAGCGACTGCTTTCAACTTTCCGTTGTCGCTCTTGGCGAGCCTGACTCTGACATCCGTAATATTCATAACATACCGCCTTTTCGGGTTATATAAAAATTATAACACGAACGCGCGCGAATGTCAATAGTGAATTTTTCGTTCAAAAAATGCGGATAAATAGGACTTTTTATATTTTTTTACTGCCTAACCCGCTTTCGACTGCGATTTTAGAAAGTGCGTCATAATCCGTCTTCCCGATCGCGGTTTTCGGAAATTCTCTCAAAAAGAGGATCCGCGACGGAATCGCGTAACGAATTACGGAAGATGAGAGAACTTCAAAGATCTTTTGCGTTTTATAATCTTCCGAATCTTCCGAATTATCCGAGCAAAACAAAACAATTTTCGGTTTTTCGTTCTCGATGTATTCCATCGCTGTGGCGTCTTGAACAAACGGAAGCGTCATAGCCGCTCTCTCGATCTCCACCGGATACACGTTCATTCCCCCGATCACGATGATCCTCTTTTTTCTTCCGGTAAAAAATAAGAATCCGTCTTTATCCTTGTATCCGAGATCCCCGGTCAGCAAGGGAGTTCCCTGTTCGAACTCGTTTCCGATATAACCGTCCATCATCGAATCGGTCGAAACGGAGATCTCTCCTATCTCCCCTTCTTTTGCCTCTTCTCCCGTATCTTTTATGATACGGATCTCTGCGTTCACAGGTTTTCCGATCGATCCGACCTTATCTTCCCCGAAAGAACACGCCGCGCAAACCGAAACCGTTTCCGCAAGCCCGTATCCTTGATAGAGGCGGCTTTCGGAGCCTTCCTTCTCTGCGAGCGAGTCGTAGCGGATTTTTAATTTTTCGGGGAGACTGTCGCCACCCGAGAAGGCAAGCGTCATATGTCCGATCCCCTTTTGAAACGGCTTCTCATCCGTCAACTTTCGAAACATATTCGGAACGCCGAGAATAATCGTGATTTTTCCTCGGCAGACTTCCTTTGCGATTTTTTTCGCGTTGAAATAAGGAACGATTACGCCCTCGGCTCCGCCCGAAACGGCGCCGTGAAGCGCGGAGGAAAGCCCGAATCCGTGATAGAGAGGAAGCGCCAATAAAACCCGCTCTCCCGTAAGATCGATCTTCGCAAGAGATACGGTCGCTTCCGCGTTTTTATTCAGCGCCGAGTTGCGGATCTTTATTATTTTAGGCTCTCCCGTCGTTCCGCCGGAAGGCAGGTACAGCGCAAGGTCTTCCCCCTGCGTTTCGCTTTCGATCGACAAATCTCCGATCGCGTCGTAAGGGAACGTGATGCTTTCTTTTATCCTCCCCGCAAATCGTCCCGCGAGCTTTTTCAAAGGCGGCAGAAAACGAGTCAGGTCGCAAGTAATTCTCTCTATCGGGATCTCCTGATCTTCCCCCGCTCTGCAAATCAAAAAGCGCGCTTTCGCTTGTTTCAGATCGGAAGAAAGCGCATGCGGAGGGAGCATGGGGTGGGTAACGAACACAACGGCGCCGAGCTTATTCAGCGCGTATAAAGAGAACACGCATTCGGGGGAATTCGGCAAATGGATCGCAACGACGTCGCCTTTTTTGATCCCTTTTTCGGCAAACGCTTTTGCGATCCCGTTGATCCGCCTTACGACTTCGTTTCCCGAAAATGAGCGTCCGAAATAGGAAAGGCACCGCGCCCTTCCGATCACGCTTTTAGCAAAATATTCGTAAAAACAGACGTTCGTATCCGGTTTTCTCATTCAGCTATATCATACGACGAAACGAAGATTTTGTCACACGAATCTCCTTTATTCTCCGTCTTTTTCCGCTTCCTCGCTTTCCGCAATGCTTTCTGCCGCCGCGTCTTTTATGATTTCGGGCTCTTCTTCGCTTGCGACTTCCTCGTTTTGCTCCGTCTCAAAAGGCGCCGCTTCCTCGGCGGTTTCGGTCTCATCTTCCGCAATCGTTTCCGATGCTACTTCGCATTCGGCTTCTTCGTTTTCCGCAGTAAAGGCTTTTCCGAATTTCGCGAAATAGAAATATCGCGCGACGGCGTACGTTAAAAATCCGATAAAGAATCCGCCCGTTACGTCGGAAAGGAAATGCGCGCCGAGGACGACGCGCGAATACGCCATTATAAACGTATAAAACGCGGTAAGAAAAGCGATGATTTTTCCCTTTTCCCGTTTTTCGGGGAAAACTTCGGGAATCGCGCAAAAAACGAATAGATTCGCCGCCGAACAAGTATGCCCCGAAGGAAAGGAATGATGCCCGGAAAGAGTAAAACCGTTGATTTTATACCAAGGCGTAAACGCCGAAAACTCCAAGTCGCCCGCCGCGACCATTTCGCGATAGCGAGGTCTGCCCCAAATAAATTTCAAAACGTTGATGGAAACGAGGCTGGATAGTACGCAAACGATGGAAGCGAAAAGGAGAAACAGAAGCGTCCTTTTTCGATTCTCTTCTTTTACCCTACCGATCACGAAATATGTCATAGGCGTTAAAAGAGCGGTGGCGATCAATCCCACGACAACGCGCACCCAAAGCGTAGTCCAATACGTTTCGCTCGCCATATAGCCGTACACGACGTACGGGAGCGCGGAGAGAAAAGCAAGAGCGATCTTTTTCGGAACGGCGCCTTTCTTTTTTTCGTCAATCGAAAAATAGAGTGCCCAAAGCGTTGCGGAAACGATCACGAAGGGCGGAAAGATCCCGAAACTCTCGAAGATCATTGCCATAAAGTTATCCGGTTGGTAGATCGTGTTCGAAATATTCAGATCATACAAGCCGCCGAGAACGAATAAAACGGCAACCAGAGCAAACACGGCTCCATACAGTATTTTTCTTTCTTTTGTCATAATTCACTCCTTCAAAGAAGGCAAAGCGCCTTCTTGTAAATTCCATATTTCATCATCGAGAGCCGAGTAGATCGCGGAACCGTAAAAGTCCGAAGCGTCCGACAGCTTTTCGTTATTCGAAACCAACGACGGCGTTTCGGTTTCCTTTACCGCCAAACCGAAGAGATAATACGATGCGGAAACTTTGCCCGTTTCAAACTCTTCGTCCGATCCGCTGAGGAAGATTTTTCCGACGATCCCACCTTCTCCGTCTCCGACTTCGGCAAGGGAGAACACGGATTCGAGGGAAGCACCCGTCTCGAATGAGAACGCCGCGACCGCACCGCCGACGGTATTTGCGGTCAAAGATACGCTACCGACAAGCAAGCGCGCCGCGTTTCCGTAAAGAGCGCCGATCGCTCCGCCCGCAAATCCGCTTCCGCCTTCCGCCGAGATCTCTCCGCTATAAACGGCGGAATCCCTGACGGAGAATGCAAGTCCGACCGCTCCGCCCGCGAGGGAGAAGAATGATTCGTCCGCCGTTTGTACGATCGAGCGAACGGTCGTTTCTCTTGTTTCCACGCGAGACACGGTAGCCGTCGTCATTCCGACCGCTCCGCCCGCAACGGCAAGAAAACGAATCTCTTCGATTTCGAAGTACGCGTTTTCAAGAGCGGTCTCCGAAGAGAGCGAACGCGCTTCTACGAGAGAGGAGGAAACTTTTCCCTTTACGATACTCTCCGCCGCTTTTCCCGCGATACCGCCCGCGTAAGAGATCCCGTTTGATTTTGCCGAAACGGAAAGGGAGGATTCCCCATCTTCCAACGATCCGTTCGATTCTCCCGTAATACCGCCGAGGATCACGGTTTCTCCTTCCGCTTCGATCGAGCCGCTTGCCGAAACGTTCCGAATGCGAACGTTGTTCTCGCCCGAAACGCCGCCCGCGACCGCGCGATCCGACGCAGTCAAAGTAAAGTTAGTCTCGGCTTGTATCCTTTCGATTCTGCCGTTTGCGCGTCCTACCGCGCCGCCCGCCGTAACGCTTCCCGCACTGACCGTAAGCGCAAGTCGAATGTTCGCGCCTGAAAGCAAAGCGACTTCTTCGCTTTCTTCCAGCGTTCCGATCGAACCGATCGTTATTTCGCCGTCGCTTTCGATCTCGATTTGCGCATCGACCGTCAGATTTTCGATAAGCGTATCTTGCGCCTTTCCGATCACCGCGCCGATCGAAACGTTATTTCCCGCAATGATCGATACGGAAGGCGCGTTTAACGTAAGATCGTTTATGCTGAGTTCCGATCCCGTTTCCGCAAAAAGGAGCCCGAAGGACGCGTCGTCACCCATCTCGATCTCGGTATTTTCCACCGTGATCGTCAAATCGGATAAGATCGCGTTTTCCAAGGAAGAGGCAAAGAAACCGCCGTTTCCGTCAAAAGTTTTTACGCCGTTCGGAGACAAAACGAAAGTCAGCCCTTCGATTTTTCCCCGAACGGATTCAAACAAACTGTTTCCGATCAGTTGGGCGCGAACCGAGCCCGTTCCCGAAAGAGTGCCCGAAAAACGGATCGGCTCCTCCACGGAACCGGATATATTTTCATTCAAAAGGAAACACGCGTTTTCAAACTCGGAGATCAGCTTAAAATCGTCAAACGACGAAACGAGATAAGGATCGCTTTCCGTTCCGCTTCCCGCTTCGAAGCCGCCGAAAGAGAGCAGCGCAACCTCGATCCTTACTTCTTCGCCGAACAAATTGCGTATAACGAGAGTTCCGCTTCCTTCGCTTGTAAAGACAAGTTCGTCTCCGATAACGGTCGCCGCGCTTCCTTCAAAAGAGAATCCTATGATCGAAGAAAGGGTCGAACTTGCCGAAACGGATAAGACGGAAGAAAGAGAAAGAGAGCGAACGCCGCTCGGCAACAGTTCGGAGATCGGCTCTCCCGTTTCTTCGTTGTAAACCGTAAAGAATATCTCTTCTCCCTGTCCGAAGGAAGATAAGCCTGCGGGCGGGAAGAACCCGTCAGACGCGTACTCGGAGAGCGCGTTTGCCGCGTCCGAAAAATCGAAAACGGATACGGAGGAAACTCCCGCCGCGCTATCCGCCGCCGCGCCCGAATAGGGAGAGAGAACGGCAAGAACGTCTTGATAGATCGCATTCCCATCCGCGATCAGCAAAGGAAGAGAGAAGCTCAAAGGAACGGAAGCGAGCGCGACCGCACGGTCGAATTCCGTTCCGTTTGCCGAAAGCGCGAGCCCTGCCGCCGTCAAATCCGAATCGAACGAATCGGGGAATATCATAGCCGAAAGAATTCTCGAAAAAGCGGAGTTCTCGTCTTGCCCCACGAATGCAAACGTTGCGGGCGCCCCTTCCTTCCCTTGCAAAAGCGTTTGCGCGCGATCAACGGTAAGGTTTTGGGAAGAACGAACGAGATATGCAAACACTTCTTCGTTCGCAGTCGTTTCAAAATAAAAAGACAAGTTTTCCCCTTCTCCCCCGATCCATTGATCCACGAGGGTAAACGAGCCGCCCCCTTCCGCCGTAAGAACAAAGGAAACGTCTTTGATCTCCGTTCTTACAGCTTGTTTAACGAGATCGGAAGGCGCGTTTGCCGCTCCCGAAACGCGAATGCCCGAAATTATTCCGTCCGTCACTTTCTCGGCAACGGCATTTCCCGAAAGCAAAACGTCCTCGATCGTTAAATTTTTAACCGTTCCGCCCGCAATAAATCCGACCACCCCGCTTGACGGAATCGAAGGAGAAAGGAAGCGAACGCACGAAAAATCAATAACGCCGGTAAACGGGCGATCTTCCGCAAACAATTCCGGGAACTCGAAATCTCGGATCTCGCTTTCTTCGAGAGAAAGGAGGAACACCGCCGACGGATTTCTTTCCAAATAGGCGGGTATCTTATTGAAATAGCGCATATCGCCGATCAAGTAAGGCGATTCGCTCGTTCCTTCCCCTTCGAATGCGACGAAGCCTTCCGCGACGTAAGGAACTTCAAACGCCTTAACGCCGCCCGATAAATATCCGAAAAGAGTTCCCTGCCCGTTGTCGAGAACCGTTACGACGCCGTTTTCGATCAAAAGCAGTCCACTATCGTCTATCCAAGAAACGGAAGGCGCCGCCCCGAAGGAAACGGCAGGAAGGATCGAATAGAGATCCGTTCCGTCCGATAGCGTTACGGAAGAGAGCGTCTCGCAATCCCTTTCCTCCGCAACGATCTCACCGAGAGAAGTAAGGAAAGGATATCGATCGGGAAGAGAGGTCCAACCGCTGACGAAATCCGAACCGCCATAGCCGTAAGAGAGCGTCCGCAAAGCATAATTCAAACTGCCGCTTTCCACGGCGATCATATTTTTCAAAGAAGCGTCCAAGAAAAGGAATTCGGATTGGCAGAAAACCGCTTCTTTCGCAAGAGCGTACTCCACTGCCGCGCCGGCAAAGTAGCCGTCATGAATACTGACGGAGTCCCCCGTGTAAAAGAATCCGGCGCCCTTGTCTTTCAGCGTCGCAGTGGAATAAACGTTATACAAGCTCGATCTTTCGATTCGCGCCGCCAGCCCGCCCGCTTCTCCGTCCGACACCGAGATCAACGTATGGGAAGAGGCGTTTCGAAGTGTTGCGCCCGCGATCTCTCCCGCGATTCCGCCCGCCGCGCCTTGCGTTTCGATACTTCCTTCCGCGCGGCAATCCGCCGCGTCTCCGCCCGAAAGAGATCCCACAACGCCGCCCACGACCGATCCTTCGATCAAAGAATGGATCTTTACTTTCGGAGAAGCGCCCGTCAAGCGTCCGAAAACTTCCGCCGCCGTCCCGCCGAACGTCATCTTACCTTTTCCCGAAAGCGTGGCTTCCGTTTCGCTAGCGAAAGAAGAAAAAGTCAGACTGCGCCCCGAAAGAAGAGACGCAACGGCTCCGCCTACGAAGGATTCGTTTTCCTCTTTACCGTCCGCGGTTACGCTGATATACGCGCCTCCGCCCGAAACTGTCGCGTCTCTCGATTCAACGGCGATCCCGCCGAGCCTGCATTCTCCTTCGACAGAGAGAGAAACATAGGTTTCCGCCTTTCCGACGAAAAGATCCCGAACGGTTCCCGAAAGGGAATAAACGGCGCCTCCGATCGCATTCGAGCGCGCGCTCGAAGAGAGAGAATACGAAAGCGAAACGTTTTCGATCGCTTCGGAAGCGTTACGGCAAAGCGCGCCGAACGTAAAGGAACCGATCGATTGCGTTTCGATCGTGCAATCGGATATCGTTACGCCTGAAATTTCTTTTACGGAATCCGTGATCCCGAAAAGCTCGACCTCGCTCTCCGTATCCTCGTTTTGAATGGAAAAAGTAACGGACGAAAGAGACATCGCCGCCTTTCCGTTCGAGATCAAAAATACGCCGCCGACCACCGTCGCACTGCGCGACGCAACGATAAACTCCGCGTCCGAAAGAGATACGGACGTAACGCTTGCCGCCGTATTTGCGATACCCGCGATTTTGCTTGCGCCTTTGGCGGAAAGAGACAAAGAGGAATAAACGGAAGCGATCGCGCCGCAGCTTTCCGAAACGCCGTACAAACTTCCCTCCCCTTCCGAAGATAGAGAACCGGAAATCGTTAAGTTTCGAATGCGGGATCTTCCTGCGTCCGCAATAAAACCGGCTTGCGTGCCGTTTCCTTTTACGGAAAGATTGATCGCGATATCGAGATCCTCCTCTTCCGAAAAATCCGCAACGGAGTAAAAAGCGCCGCCCGTAAAGGCGTCCTCCGCTTCCACGGTGCCGCCGACCGCGAAAGAAGTCAAGGAAAGCTCGACAACGTCCGCGTTAGGCGCAATTCCGCCGAACGTTACGCTGTCCGCGCTCAAAGAGACCGTTACGGAAAAGTCTTTTATCTCGCCAAAAATACTTCCTTCGGTCAAAACGCCGCCCGCCGTTACTTCGCCCGCATTTTTCGAAGCAAGAGAAACGCTACCCGAAACGGAGAGACCTTCCGCGCCGCTTAAACAAACGCCTCCGATAAACGCGGAAGCAAAGTTTTCGATCGAAAGAGAAAGGTCGATCGTCTCTTTTCCTCCCTGCCCGGTCAAATACAAACCGCCGATCTCCGCGCTTCCTCCATCTTCGCTTTTCGCTTCGATTTGAGCGGCAAAGGAACCGTCAAGCGGAACGTCGGCGAAGAGAGTCGCGCCCGCCGCGCGAAGCCTATCGGAAACAAGGGAGAATGAAGGCGCGAAGGTGATTTCGGATAATAGCGTTTCTTGCGAGACGCGCTCCGAAAGCGCCGCCACGTTCGCCCTCTCTTTTGCCTTGACCGAAAGAAGAGGCGTTACGGAAACGCTCCGCAAGCGATATGCGCTTTCAAGCGATACGCCGTACGCTTCCGCCTCGTTTACCTCAGCCGTCAGCGAACCGGTAACCGAAGATGCCGTCAGATCCGCGCCCGAAAAAGAAACGCCGGCATACGAGAGGGATGACGCTCGAACGCGCACGCTCGCGCCGAAACGCGCCCCCGTTGCCGTCAAAGTTCCTCCCGTCGTTCCTCCCGAAACGAAAGCGCCGTCACGCGCGTTCACCACTGCGTCGAAGAGTAAATCGCAGCCGTCGATCAACGCGTTTCCTCTGCCATACAAACCCGAGAATGTAACGCCGTTTCCCGTAACGGAAACCGTTCCGGAAATCGTTGCGTTCTTGATCGTCATATCCGCGTCGTAAGCAAAAAGCGCCACGCCGAGCGCCCCGTTTTCGGCAAAAACGGAAAAGTCTGACAGATCCATTGTAAGATCGCAAAGTTCGCTTTCCGCTATTTCAAAAGAAAGGAGTCCGAGCATTCCGTCCGACGCCCTGCCCGATCCCGCGATCGTCAGATCTACTTTATCAAACTCCGTACTCCGCATAGAAGAGGAAAAAAGTCCGTTTTGAGAAAACGCGAAATCATTTGCGGATAGAAAGATCGAAAGATTTTTAACTTTTGCGCCCTCGATCGTTTCGAATAACGGCTTCGAAAGTTCCAAATTCTTCAAAACCGCTCCGTTTCCGTCGATCTTGCCCGAGAATGAAAGGGACGAAAGGATCGACAAATCGCATTCGGCAAAATCGTACGTCCCGGATGATAGTCTGTAATACGCGTCCGGGTGAGAATGCAAAAGAGAAAGGAGTTCAACGGCATTAGAAGGCTCGTACGGCTTTAATTCAGTTCCGTAATCCCCGTCCGTTTTAACGTACGAGATCTCTTCCGATCTCCCGGAATCGGATAGATTGGAAGAATAAGACTTGCTTTTGAGATAGAGAGTATATCTGCCGTCCGTTTTGATATAAACGGACAATAAAACCGCCCTTTCGGAAGAAGCAAGAGTCGCGATCACCTCTCCGTTCAAGTACAATTCATAGGAAGAAGCGCTCGATTCCGATTGAAACGTCAATATGCCCGACGTGATCGAAAGATCGGTCGGGGCGCTCAAACGGGAAGGCGCGTAAAAGAAGATCTCCTCGGAAAAAAGCGAAAGTTCTTCCGATTTAACGCGAACGCGCGCGGTGTGTAGTCCTTTTCGGATCGCGTCGGGGTAATAGTTCTGCGCCGTGAGAATACTCTCGCCGTCCAAGATCAATTCATAGCCGGCTTCCGCGTCCGAAAGCGCTTCCCACGTCAGTCCCGACGCTCCGAAGGACAAAGCGATCGGCGCGGAACGATATATGGCGGCGGGATCCGCTTCCTCGCGGGGATCCTCCTCTTCCTCCTCAGAGGGTTCCCCTTCTTCCTCTTCTCTCCAAATTACAAAAGCTTCGGCAGAATAGGGAGAAGAAACGTACAGCGGTGAATCCGACTCCGCTCTGACGCTGACCGCCACCCCTTTTTCGAGAAGAGAAAGCGCAAGCGCGGCGGAAAGCGAATCGGCAGCCGAGATAGCCTCTCCGTTCAGTTCGGAAGATGATAGCGTAAAGAAAGGAGAAGAAAGAACAAACGAAGCGGTTTTCTCTCCGTCCGTCAAAACGAGGCGATAGTGATCCGCCCTCTCGTCCGCCGAAAAGCGAACCTCGAATACGCCCTGCGTAACGGTAACGGAAGAAATCGTCGGAGTCGTTAAGCAAACGAACGGCATCCCTTCTTTATCCGCAAAGAAAATATAATCGGCGGAATAGACGGACGCCCTATAATACACGTTATCCCCTTCCGTTCGAACGCGAAGCGTATGTTCGCCGACGGAAATATCCGACGGGATGGCATAGCTTTCGCCCGCGACGCGGGTATAGCTCGCGCCGTCAAGTTCAACGACGTAAGCGTCTTTCAAGTCCCGCTCGCTCCAAACCAAGCGATAGCCCGTTTTGCTATCGTTCGGAAGCAGTTTCAACTCGGAGGGAGCTTGATCGACGAGCGGGAAAGTAACGTCTTCGGAAAAATCGGACGGACTGTAAAGCCCGTTGTTGCTGACGAGGCGCATTCGATAGCTGACCAAAGAGCCCGTAAGCTCGGGCGAAAACGACATCTTCGTTTTGCTCTCGTCAGCCGGAATCACGGAAAACGGAAGCGGATCGGAGTCTTTATAGATCTCGTAAGAAACCGCAGACGCCGAATAGCGATTCGTCCAAACGATGGTTTTATCCGTCGGATCAAAAGTAAACGCTTGCGCCGACAGTTTTTTCAGGGGCGCCTTCCCGTCCTTTACCGTAACGGCGTAAGAAGCGCTGATCTTGCTGGACGCGTACGTTACGCCGTCACCCACGGTTTGCATTTGAATGTAAAACGTACCGTCGCGAGGGAAAGTCAAATCGAAATAAGTCGCGTTTCTCGGCGCGGTCAAAACCTTACCGTCAAAAAAAATCTTATAACCGTTGTTGTTCAAAACCGAATTCCACAAAAGTCGGTTCGAGGTCATGGAAATTCCGTACGGGGCGGACAGTTGCGGCAAGAGATCGGAAGATCGAGTGCGCGCATAGGTGATGGAAGCGGAATAAGCGCCCTTTCCGTCGTGCGTAACGGCGCGAACGGAGATCGTGTGATCGTCGTAATCGAAGATCGACAGTTCGAAGCGCGCCTCTTCGCTTGAAAACTCCTCTTCATCCAAAAGGATCTCGTATCCGATCGCTCCCGAAACCGCGTCCCAAGTTAAAACTCCGTTTTCAACGAAAAGATGATCGGGAACGCCGATTTTCGGGCCCTTGGCGCTTTGACACCCCGCGAACGCCGCAAGAAGGAGAAGCGCGAAACATAAGATCCATACGATTTTATTTTTTTTCATACGTCACCTCGTACGCTTTGATTGTATCATAGCGCGCGCGCGTTTACAATAAACTTAATTGTTTTTTAATTTTCATTCTCAATAAAAATACACCTTATTTAGCCCATTCGCATAGGATACTAAAAAACGCATCTCTTTCTTCTGCCGAGCGAAGAGCGAAGAAGGAAAAGCGCGAAAAGGAGAAACTATGGATCGGATCCCACGCGGCGAAAGCGCCGTCATTCCCATTCGAAAAATATCTTTGAATAATGGTTGTTTCCGCCGTGAAATATGGACGGGGGAACACTCCCAAATCACCGTTATGTGTATTCCCGCAGGCGGAGAAATCGGGCTGGAACGGCACGAAACGCTCGATCAATTACTCTACGTAACCTACGGCGTCGGCTCGTTTTACGCAGGGAAAGAAAAAAGCGAAGTAACGTTTGTCGGAGACGCGGGAACATCCGATTTGATCGTGATCCCGGCGGGAGAATATCATAACGTTTTGAACCGTCGAAACGTTCCGTTAAAACTGATTTCGATCTATGCGCCGCCCAATCACGCGGTCGGAACGATCCATCGGACGAAATTCGAAGCCGATCTCTCGGAAGAATAAAACGCCGAAAAATCTATTTCGTCAGTAAACAATAAATAACATATTATTTGTAGAATTAAGCGTGACCGCAAGGGAGACACGCTTTTTTTCGTTATCTTTTTTTAACACTTGATTGAAATAAAAAAAAATGATATAATGTAAAAACTAAAAAACGCGGCAATATGCCGCTTGGAGGACAGTATGCAATATACGATCAAAAATAAAATTTTTTCCATCGGCGCGGCAAGTACCGTAAAAGACGAATTCGGTAACGATCTCTTTTACGTTAAAGGCAAATTTTTCTCCGTAACGAGGAAAAAATTCATTCAAAAGATGGATAAAACCACTCTTTACACCGTTCGCAACAAATTTTTCAATCTTCTTCTTCCCAAAGTGTTCGTTATGGACGCGGACGGCAAGGTCCTCTTTACGATCAAAAAGAAGAAGTTCTTCTCCCTGCGTCAGGATTTCGAGATCGTTCCCGAACCCGGTCAAGACTTTAATTTCTCGATCTCGGGCGACATCATCGGAAGGCATTACGATCTTTTGGATGGCGGCGTTCCCGTTGCTCACGTCAGAAGAAATTTCAACATTGTGCAGGATTCCTTTATGCTTGAAACCGAAGACGACGAGAGAGCGCCTTTGTTTATCGCGTTCGTGATCGCGATCGACAATTACTTCGATAAGCTCGAATCCTCTTCCGACTGATCGATATGTTTCCGGAACTCAAACGGATCAAACAAAAGATTTCGGACGAAGAATGTTTCGAACTCCTCGACCGCGAAACCAGATGCGTTTTATCCGTGATCGGAGAGAACGGCTATCCTTACGCCTTACCCCTCAACCACTATTTCGATAAAAGCGAAAACGCGGTATATTTTCATTGCGGGAAAGTCGGATATAAGTTGGATTGCGTCCTAAAAAACCCCAAGGCTTGCCTGACGGTAACGGAAAAAGGCGTCCGATTCCCCGGGGAATGGTGGTTGACCGCAAGAAGCGTGATCGCGTTCGGAAAAGTTCGGATCGTAAAAGAAAAAAGCGAGGTCGAACGCGTTTCCAGAAAGCTCAGCGCTAAATTTACGAGTGACGCGTCTTACGTAGATAGCGAGATCGAAAAATATCTCTCCGCAACTTATCTTTTGAAATTCGAAATCGAGCATATGACGGGAAAGAGAGTCAAAGAGAATTGACCTTATTCAAAGGGAGCTTCTCCCTTGCCCTTCCCTTCGTTTACTCCCTTGCGGCGCCCCTTCGGCGCCGCTTTTTTTTGATCTCGCCCGTATATCGAGCAATAAGCGCGGTCATAATAGGAAAGAGCCTTGCGAAAAGCATGCTCGATCGCCGAAAAAAGATAATCCGTAGCGGCGAAATAGGGAGGTTAAATGGAAAAAGAAATGAATTGTATCAAAAAATACTTTGCCGAAATGATCGGAACGATGGTGCTCGTGCTCTTCGGCTGCGGCGTAGCGGTTTATACGGGCGCAAGCGTGGTGGCAACGTCCCTCGCCTTCGGCTTATCCATCGTCGCGATGTCGTTTTGCATAGGAAACGTTTCGGGCGCGCATCTCAACCCCGCCGTATCCTTCGCCCTTTTGCTCGCTAAAAGAATGACGTTCAAAGATTTTATCGGATATTTTGCGGCGCAAATGATCGGAGCGGTGGAAGCTTGCCTCGTTTTGATGCTCTTCTTCGGGCGAAATCATAATTACGGTGCCAATCAGATCCAAGAAGCGATCACGGGGCATTACAACCTCGGCGGCGCGCTCGTTGTCGGACTCGTTGCGGAAATCATTCTGACCTGCGTGTTCGTCCTTGCCGTTCTCGGCGTTACGAGCAAAACGGAGAACAAAGGATTTATCGGGATCGTGATCGGACTCAGCCTGACCCTCGTTCACCTACTCGGGATCGGTCTTACGGGAACGTCGGTCAATCCCGCGCGCAGTTTGATGCCCGCATTCTTTGCCGGCGGCGAAGCGCTTAGAGAAGTTTGGATCTTTATCGTCGGTCCTATGGTCGGCGCGGCGATCGCAGCCCTTATCTATTGCTGTCTTGATAATACGAAAAAGCATGAATTATCCGAAGATTACAGATAAACTTTATTTCGCTGTGTAATCGAAACGGCGAACGGATCGCCATCCGTTCGCCGTTTTTCATTCGTTTTTCCAAACGAAGATCCCAAAAACCTGCCTATAACGAAATAAGATCTTTCAGCAGTTTTCCGATATCCTCATCGAATAAGATCGACTGCGCTTCGATCTCCTTCGGGGCGGCGGCTTCTCCGTAATTAACGGAGCAATAAGTCGCTTTTGGATTGGCATAGGCCATTCTCCAAAAAGGATACTTTATGATCCCCGGCGTGTTCCCCCCAACGCCGAGTTCCCATAAGAGTATTTTTCCGTTTTTATATTTTTGCAAAAAATCCGAATATCGCGCGCTCGCGAGATACCACCCTTCGTCCTGAACGAAAGTATCGTCCGCTCGAAGATTCATACTCATTTCCCTGCCGCAAACGGGACAGTGCGGGATGAGTTCGGATGGGATTTTTCCTTCCTTCTGCCGGTTATGCATTTCCTTAATTTGCGCTTCGTTATCATACGTCTTATCGTGACAAGGCAAACTGCATTGGAAAAGTCCGTAATCTCCTTGCGTATAAAACAAGCGTGACTTGTCGAATCCTTCTTTTTGGAAGCAATGATCCACATTCGTCGTTAAAACGAAATAATTCTTGTCTTTTACAAGATCCAAGAGATCGGAATACACCTTTTTCGGTGCGTCTGTGTATCGATTGATCATTACGTATCGCGACCAAAACCCCCATTTATCTTCGCTCGTTTTATAGGGATAAAACCCACCGGAATACATGTCGTGAAAACCGTATTTTTTTTCGAAATCTCCGAAGTTTTCGCGAAAACGAGAGCCCGTGTAAAGATATCCTGCGGAAGTGGACAATCCCGCGCCTGCGCCGATCAAGATCGCGTCCGAATCTTCGATCGCGCATTTAAGCTTTTTGATTTTTTCCGAGTATTCTTGCGTAGATATCATAATCAATCTCCTTAAACACGTTAAACACGATCTTCATTTTACTTCCTTTGTTCTCGAGATACTCTCGAACGGTGCGGATCGCGATCTTTGCCGCCTCTTCGTTCGGAAACCGAAATTCCCCCGTGGAAATACAGCAAAACGCCAAACTTTCAAGCCCCTTTTCTTCCGCAAGAGTCAAACAGCTCTTATAACAATTCGCAAGCAACATTTTATGCCGTTCCGTCAATTCTCCGAACACGATGGGGCCGACAGTATGCAAAACGTACTTTGAGGGCAAGTTAAAAGCACTCGTGATTTTCGCTTTCCCCGTTTCTTCCTCTTTGCCCTGCTCCCGCATGATCTTGTCGCAAGAAAGGCGAAGATCCACCCCGGCAAAAGTATGGATCGCATTATCGATGCAGGCGTGGCAAGGCGCGAAGCAGCCGAGAAGCGCCGAGTTCGCGGCGTTTACGATTCCGTCGGCGGCAAGCCTCGTAATATCCCCTCTCCACAGAGCGATCCCGTTTTCAAAAGCAAGATCGCTTATGGAAACGATCCCCTTCTCTTCCAGCAATTCGTTTAGATATTCGCTTTCCGCTATGCGATATTCGTCGGAAACGGGCAGAGGCGGCCTTACGTTTACGAGAGATCGATAAACGCGGAATTTATCGCTCTCCGCAAGAGGCGGAACGCTCTCTCCCCTCTCTTTGAACAAAAAAGCAAGCAACGTATCGATCGCTTTCATTTATTCCTCTATGATCTCGGGCGCGGCATAAAAATTGTAACGCTCCGCCCGAACGTTTTCCAATCGAAACGTAACGAATCTGCCGTCTCCCGCCTTGTAAAGAGCGCTCGGTCCGGTCGGATCGTCCAAAACGGCTTGCTGAACCGAAATACGATTGTCTTCCACGCATTCCGCTTTGACTCTGAGCCAGGTTCCGCCGTCATACATACCGCAAAGTTCGACTTTCGGATTCTTTTTAAGTTGGCGATAGATCTCCTTATGATTTCCGCTGCAAATATAAGGCTTCCCTTCCACTTCGGCAACGGAAGAAAACGGACGAACGCGCGGCGCGTCTCCGTCCACCGTTGCGATATAGAATACTTTTACTTTTTTCAATTCTTCCACGACTTTATTCATGATTCCTCTCCTTTTGATTCTTGATTTTGGGCGGCGGAGCGAACGTCAGCCGCCACGTCGGACAACTTGATACTTTTCATTTCCTCTTCCATCTTTCTTTGAAGATTTCCGAGCCGCTCATCCAGCGCATAGTGAACGTTTCTCCCTACGGGGCAATTTTCATTCGGATGCGAATGAAAATGAAAAAAACCGTCTTCATTCGCGCAATTCAGCGCCGTATAAACGTCATAAAAAGAAATTTCCGAGAGCGGCCGCGCAAGATCGATCCCGCTTTTCCCTTGCCGAACGGAAACCAATCCCGCTTCGCCGAGAGAAGAAAGAACCGTTCTTACTATAACCGGATTCGCCCCTACGCTCATCGAAAGAAATCGGCTCGTGATCACCTCTTTCCCCATAAAATAATCGATCGCAACGAGCATATGCACACCGATCGTAAATCGACTTGTTATCTGCATAATTTCTCCTTTTACACTCTTACTTTATCACGACGGATCTATCTTGTCAACTACTTTATTACAAGTTAAAATAATAAAATCCCCGATTCGAAAAGCAACCGAATCGGGGATCGTATTTTGTCAGTGTTCGCCGATTCTTATTGAACCTGCGACCACATTTTCGTAACGGCGGATTTACCGGCTCCGAAATCTTTCATAACGCCGCAACGGTTTAAGGTTCCTTCGCTCGGGAACATCGTTTCAAGGAACATTTCTTTCCATCCTTCTTCCGTCCCTTCGAACATCTCGTCATCCGAATAATATCCTTCATAAAGCTCTTCGTAGGCGTCTTTCACGATGCTGATCGCGCCCGCCCATTCACTGTTTTGGATCGCGATATCCTTTCTCGAAAGGAATTTGAGGAAATAGTTCGCCGCGTCCGTGTTTTTCGCATACTTATTGATCACGAAGTTATCGATATACACGTTGCCGCCCTCTTCCGGAACGACGTACCAAAGATTACGGTTTCCTTCGTGCTCGTCTCCGTCAGCGTCCTCATAATCGTTCATAACGTAGCCCGCGTCGCAAGACCACATCAACGCGACCGACACGTTGCTGCTGCCCGCCGCCATTTCGAATTTAACGTTATCCACGTCCCATTCCGCGCCGCCGCGTTTAACGGCGATAAGCGCGTTTTTCGCGCTTTGCACGGTTGCGTCCGAGGTATCCTCGAAAACCGCCTGTACCGCTTGTTTTTGCGCCTCGCCGGTCAGATCTTTCAATTCCGCGCCCTTAACGTACAAGCAAGCCGCCGCATAGGCGTCGCGCATCGAGTCTTTGATCGAGCGATGACCTTCGAACTCGCTGCCGAACAGTGCGTTCCAGCTCGTGATCTCCTTGTTCGTTTTGGACTTATCATATACGATGCCGAGCGTTCCGTACATATACGGTATCGCGTATTTCAGCTCGGGATCGTACGTTTTCGCAAGTTCCACGTACTCTTCTTTGTACGTCTCTCCGTTTACCTTTCCGACGATATCTTCGTCATAGGGGATCACGAGATTTTTTTGGATCAGGTACTCAACCATATAGTCGCTCGGGCAAAGCAGGTCGTAATCCGCTTTGCTTCCTTCCACGGCAAGTTGGATCTGCTCCACGGCGTCAAAGGTTTCGATCTCCACTTTGACTTTCTTTCCGGTCTCTTCTTCGTACCATTTTTCGAACACTTCGAAAATGGATTCGTCGATATATTCGCCCGGCATATAGAGCTTCAAGATCTGGTCACGCGGCGTGGTTTTACACGCAAAGAGCGACACGGACAGCGCCATTAACAAAACGACGACCAAAAGCACGCTAACGATTTTTTTCATTTTTCTTCTCCTTTTTCTTTATGTAAAAGGCTTTAAGCCTTTTTTGCCCCTTCTTTGGCTTTTTTATTCTTTATTACGTTATATACGATAAGCGCAGTTAACACAACGACGAAAATGATCGTGGAAAGCGCGCGGATCTCAACGGGGATCCCCTTCTTTCGAATTCCCGCGTAAACGTAAGTCGAGATCGTATCGACGTTCGCGCCGAAACTGTTTATATTCGTTACGACGAAATCGTCCAAAGACAAAGTAAACGCAAGCGCAAAGCCCGAGATCATCGCGCCGGCAAGCTGCGGCAGCATTACGGTGAAAAGGCTTCTGAGCGGTCCCGCCCCGAGATCCATACTCGCTTCGAGAAGATTCGGGTTCAGCTGAGAAAGGCGCGGCGTTACGGTCAAGATAACGTATGGCGTCGTAATGACGGTATGGGTTATGATCAACCACCAAAGGCTGAAATTGACGGGAATTTTAACCGTGTCGCGCAGGAAGATCATCAAAAGGAAAAATCCCATTGCCGTAATGATCTCGGCGTTTACGACCGTAATTTGAGACGCCGTATCCACGACGGATTTCACTTTTTTCTTCATATAATGGATCCCGACGGAAGCCGTCGTTCCGAGAATGGTTGCGAGAAGCGCCGAAACGGCGCCGATCACGATCGTATTTTTCAGAGCCGCTAAAAGCTGCGTGTTCTTCAATAAATTTCCGTAAAGCGAAAACGTAAAATTCCCAAACTCTCCACCCACCGATTTCGAAGTGCTGAACGAGTACACGACGATCATAACGAGGGGAAGATAGATCGCAAGGAGAACCGCAAGAAGGATCAACCATTTGAAAAGGAGCAAAACGCGCGAAGATGTTTTTTTCATCAGGCTTTTCCTCCTTTACTCGGAGCTTTCGCCGTGCGACGAGTCAAAACCGAACCGACAAGCATTACGACTAAAACGATCAACAACAAAATAAAGGAAAGTGCCGAACCGTAGCCGTAATCGCCGTAGTTTTGATTTTCGAATAAGCTTGCGATCTTCGCGCCGATGACCGTAGTATTCATATCGCCCATCATTTTGGTGATCGCGTAAGAACTGAAAATCGGCATAAACATCATACTGACCCCGCTGATAACGCCGGGAAGAGATAAGGGAAGCGTAACGCGGAAAAAAGTAAGAGCGGGATTGGCGCCGAGATCGGTCGAAGCCTCCACGTAGCTTTTATCCATATTGGACAAAACGGTATAGATCGGGAGAAGCATATAGGGGAAAAAGTCGTAAACCATTCCGATAACCGCCGCACCGAAGCTCTTTTTTACCCCGATAACGGTCAAAAGCGATTGAAGAGCGAATATGCGAAGCATAAAATTGATCCACATCGGAATCACGAACAAGAGCGCAAGGATCGCCATCTTATTAAAGGGGCGAGACGAGAGAACGTACGCCACGGGATAGGCGATCAAAAGGCAGATCGCAGTCGAAAGCGCCGCGATACCGACGGTTTGACCGAGTTGTCGGAGGGTCTCTTTGTCCGTAAAGACCAAACGGAAGTTTTCAAACGTAAAGCCGCCGTTCGCGCCGCGAAAAGCGTAAATCAAAACGAGAAAAAGAGGAACGATAACGAAGATCAACGTTACCGCAAGATAGGGAAAAGAGAACGCCGTCGGGCGGAAAACTTTTGCTTTCCTCTTTCTCATTCCTCTTCCTCCCCTTCTTTTTCGGGATCGTACTTTTCAAGGCGAACTTTCGAGCCGTCGATTCTGACGCCGACCCTATCGTCCATATCCCATTCGTCCGCCGTATCGATATAAAAATCCTCGTCGGTATCGGTATAAACCTGAACTTGATAATAGGTTCCTTTATAAAGGCTTTGCGTAACGCTCGCGCCGATCACGCCGTCCTCTTCGTCGTCCGTCAGCTCAACGGCGTTAAAAGGAACGTACGCAACGACCTCGTCGCCGATCTCGAATCCGTTCGTCGGGATCTCGAAATCGCCCCCGCAAAAAGAAACAAGATTTTCGCCCGAAACTTTGCCGAGATATTTATTGATCGTCAGGATCTTTTTCATAATATGGATACAGTCCGGAACGATCTCCAAAGAAACCTTTTCCCCGGGGCAAAATTCCCTTTGCGATTGAACGGTAAATTCGTACGAAGACGCGAGAACTTCCATCTCGTAATACGTTCCCTTAAAGACGGTCGTTAAAACTTCTCCGTCAAAATCGCCCTTTCCTTCGCCCGCCTCGATCTTAACGTCTTCGGGGCGGATCACAATATCCACTTTTTCATTCTTCTCGAAGCCTTTATCCACACAGCGCAGGGATTTGCCCAAAAAGTTTATCGAATAATCCTTTTCCATAACGCCCGAAAGGATGTTGGATTCGCCGATAAAGTCCGCAACGAAAGCGTTGGACGGCTCGTCGTATATCTTTTTGGGACGCGCGATCTGCTGTATGATGCCGTCGTTCATAACCACGACGACGTCGCTCATCGTCAGCGCTTCTTC
>DGWX01000021.1 GCA_002395405.1 Christensenella sp. UBA4247 | reverse complement strand
ATCCCTTCTCGAAAAATACAGTCTTGGCGATTTTATTCGGAAAAAACCTTCCGAACTCTCGGGCGGTATGCGTCAGCGCGTCGCATTGATAAGGACGCTCGCACTTCGTCCCAAACTCGTTCTTTTGGACGAACCGTTTTCCGCTTTGGATTTCCAAACGCGGCTGAACGTCGCGGAAGACGTCAGGCGGATCATTACCCAAGAGAAGATCAGCGCGATCCTCGTTACGCACGATATCAGCGAAGCGATCGCTCTGTGCGATAGGATCGCCGTTTTATCCAAAAGACCCGCGCGTCTGAAAAAAATATTCAATAATACGATCGATAAAAACCTTTCGTCTATCGAGAGAAGGGAGGACGAGAAATTTTCCGAACTTTTCAAAGAAGTATGGAAGGAATTGGAGTTTACGAATGAAAAAGAAACAGAATCTTGCGTTTAGCTTAGAGCATGCGCGTTACCTGAAAAAAGAGAGAAGAAGAACCCTCTTCGTCGTGCTTATGCAGATCTTGATCCTCGTTCAGTTCTTCCTCGTTTGGGAGCTCTTGGCGCGCTTTGAGATCATAGACAGTTTTATTTTCAGTTCGCCGTCTAAAATGTGGGCGTCGTTTTCCTCTCTTTCCCGCTCCGGCGATCTGATGCGACACGTTTCCGCGACGTTAATCGAGACCGTGATCGGATTTATAAGCGCAACGGCGATCGGGCTGGTTATCGCGGTCCTTCTATGGCTTTTTGAACCTCTCAGGCGGATTTTAGAGCCCTATATCGTCGTCCTAAACGCGCTTCCGAAGATCGCTCTCGGTCCGATCATCATTATTTGGGTCGGAGCGGGAAAAGGCGCGATCATCGTGATGGCGATTTTGATCAGCGTCATCATTACGATCATTCATATTCTAAACGGATTTTTGTCTGTGGATAAAGACAAGATCCTTTTGATGCGAACGTTGTCCGCGAACAAAGCGCAGATCCTCTTTAAGCTCGCTTTGCCTTCAAACGTCGGCAATATCGTGGCGGCGCTTAAGGTAAACGTCGGTATGGCTTGGGTCGGAACGATCATGGGAGAATATCTCGTCAGTAGGGAAGGTCTCGGGTATTTGATCGTGTACGGCGGTCAGGTTTTCAACCTATCCCTCGTGATGTGTTCAACGGTGATCTTAACCGTTCTTGCGGCGCTGATGTACTTTGTCGTTTTGATCGTGGAAAAGATCGTATCGAGATAAAAAAGTCGGAGAGTAATTTCTCCGACTTTTCTTCGATTATCCGATGATTTCAAGTTAAAGATGATTATTCTTCGTCTCCGTATTTTTCGACTTGTACGCCCGCCTCTTCGAACATTTCCATCGAAAACTCGTCCGGATATCCGTATTTGAAAATTACGCGCCGAATGCCGCTGTTTATGATCATTTTTGCGCAAATGCTGCAAGGTTGATGGGTGCAGTAAAGAGTACCCCCGTCTACGCTGACCCCGAGTTTAGCCGCTTGAATGATGGCGTTTTGTTCGGCGTGTACGGCGTAACAAAGCTCGTGTCGCGTTCCGCTTGCGATGTTTAATTTGCGGCGAAGGCATTCTCCTTTTTCTTTGCAGCTTTTAATGCCGGCACCCGCTCCGTTGTAACCCGTCGTAACAATGCGTTTATCGCGCGTAATGACCGCACCGACTTGTCTGTTTTCCTGAAAACAGCTGCTCCAAGTAGCGACCTTTTCCGCCATATCCATAAACCGATCGTCCCATTTATCCATAGTTCGTACCTCGCGCCCTGAGGCGTTTTTCTTTACTTTATCATATTTTCGATCCGAGTTCAACCCGAATCGCGCAAATTTCCGTTTAGGAAAAGTATTTTTCCCGAAACAATGCTTGGGAATGCAGAATCGAAACCGAATAATAACGCAAAAGAGAAACGAGGTCTTTTTCTTCGGATAAAAGGTTTTCGAGAGCCGCTTTCATCGTGCGAAGCAATACTTTATAATCGATAAAAGCGGTTGATTCTTTTTCGTTTGCTCCTTTTTCAAAAGCCTCTTCCAAGGCGCCGAGTTCTTCTTTTAAGGGAAGAAGAGCGGCTTTTACGTCTGTGGGAGAGCAAGCGCTTTCCGAGAGTAGGTTCGCGGATTCGTAAAGCGCGGAACAGATTTTTTTATAGACGCTCTCCGATTTTTCCGCGGCGGAAAGGTCGCTCGCTTTTTTCTTGTCGAAACGGAGAAGTTTGAGTTCATATACCCCGTATCCAAGAGATCTTTCCGAAACTACATTTGCGTCCTCCTTTCTTTCGTAAGCGTTCAGGGCGACGTAGTATTCGTTTTCGAGTTTGATCACGTAGCCCGCTCCGCCTTCTTTTCTGACGGCGGCGGCGTTTTTGTAGCTGATCCCCATATCTTCCGAATGAGTCGCGTAAACGAGATAATAAGAATCGTAATTCTTTTTTTCTTTTTTACCGAGGAAAATGCTTGCGTACGACGAAAAAGAGCCGCTTCCGCTCATTAGATCCGCGGCAAATACCGTCGCCGAGAAGCAAAGGATCGCAATAAGCGTAATAAGAATCGTCCCGCTTCTTTCTCTCTTTTTTACATTCGGTTCTTTTTCCGTGCGATGGTTTTTTTCCCGCGGGCGTTCGGGCGGTTCGCCTTTTCTCGTGCGCGCGTCCTCGACGGCGTGTTCCTCTTCGGGAGAGGAGATCGTTCCGTAAACGGCGTAGCCGTCGTATTTATAGCGTTCGTATCCGTTTTTTCGATCCATACGGTATTGTACGAATCCAAATGGAAAAATATGACGAAACGGGGCGAAGCGCCTCGAACATATGCGCGTGAGTGCGTTTATAGATATTTATAAAGGTAAAAGTTCGGTCAAAATGCTTGTGAAACGGCGGCGTGCGTGTTATAATGACCATACCGTGCTATGCGGGGAGCCAGCGGTGCCCTATACCCACAATCCGCTATAGTGGGGCAGAATGCTTTTTCCGGCTTTCGCTATGGAAGGCCGAGCGGCGTAAGGAGCGTTGATACCGGTGTCTTATGCAACGGCAGCCTGTGAACCGTGTCAGGACCTGACGGTAGCAGCACTAAGCGGTGTTTGCCGTGTGCCATAAGGTTGCTTCGGAGGAGCCGCCTGCGTTCGCGTCCGCTTCGGTAGCGTCTGACAAAAAAGAGCTGCACGGTACCTTTGACGAGACAAGCGGCTTTTGCCGCTTTACGGAGATTAAAATGGATCGAGATAATAAAATCGCAGTTTTGGTGGACGCGGAAAACGTTTCCGAAAAATACGCGGAAGATCTTTTGGACGAAGTAACGAATTACGGCGTTCCGACATACAAGCGCGTGTACGGGGATTGGACAAAGCCGCAGCTGACCAAATGGAAAGATTCGCTTTTGACCTATTCTTTTACCCCCATTCAACAATACAGTTATACCACCGGTAAGAACGCCTCGGACAGCGCGATGATCATCGACGCGATGGATATCCTTTATTCCGGGCGCGTAAACGGTTTCTGCCTCGTAACGTCGGACAGCGATTTTACCCGCCTTGCGATGCGTCTTCGCGAAGCGGGAATGCTCGTTCTCGGAATGGGAGAGAAAAAAACGCCGCAGCCTTTCATAAAGGCGTGTGAAAAGTTTATTTATCTCGAAGTTTTGAAAAAAACGGAAGAGAAATCGGAAGAAAAAGACGAGACTCCCAAAAAATCGAAAAAAACGGAAGATAATAAAGTCGAAGTTTCGGTCGCGCCGCTTAAAAAGGTTCGCGCCGTCATTCGCGATATCGTAAACAGTATCGGAAACGAAGACGGATGGGCGTACCTTGCGGACGTGGGTAACAATCTTTCCAAGCGTATGCCCGATTTCGACACGAGGAACTATGGATTTACCAAGTTGATCGACCTCGTATCCACGTTAAGCGGATTCGAGATCAGCCGTATTCCGGTCGGAGACGGCGGCAAGGTGAATAAAATACTGATCAAGATAAAATAAAAGAGGCGCCGAGCGCCCGAAAAGAGGCAAAATTTATGTTTAATAAAGTGGACACGAGTTTGGATTTTTGCGCAAGAGAAAAAGAGATCTCCGATTTTTGGAAGGAGAACGATATTTTTCAGAAAAGCGTGCGGCAGAACGAGGGTAAGGAAGAATATACTTTTTACGACGGTCCGCCGACGGCGAACGGGAAACCCCATATCGGGCATATTTTGACCCGCGTTATCAAAGATATTATTCCTCGCTATCGTACGATGAAAGGTTATCACGTAGAGCGTAAAGCCGGGTGGGATACCCATGGTCTCCCCGTTGAGCTTGAAGTGGAAAAGAGCCTCGGAATGGACGGCAAACAGGATATCGAAAAATACGGGATCGAGCCCTTTGTAAAAAAATGTAAAGAAAGCGTTTGGAAATACAAGGGCGAATGGGAAAAGATGAGCGATCGCGTCGGTTATTGGGCGGATATGGAAAATCCGTATGTAACGTACGACGATAATTATATCGAATCGGTTTGGTGGGCGGTAAAGACGATCAACGATAAAGGACTTTTGTATAAAGGTCATAAGATCGTTCCGTATTGCCCGCGTTGCGGAACGGCGCTTTCCTCTCACGAAGTCGCGCAAGGATATAAAGACGTTGAAGATATGACCGTTACGGCGAAGTTCAAGATCGCGGGTGAAGAGCGGGCTTACTTCCTCGCTTGGACGACCACTCCTTGGACGCTTCCTTCGAACGTCGCTCTATGTATGAACGCGGAAGAAAACTATGCGCGCGTCAAAGTCGGAGACGAAGAGTACGTTCTCGCGGAAGCGCTCGTTCCCTCCGTGATCGGAGAAGGCGCCGAGATCCTTTCGGTCAAGAAGGGCAGCGAATACGAGGGCGTTCACTACGAACCCTTGTTCGATTATATCAAAGGAACGAAAGAGGCCGCGAAAGCCTATTACGTTACGAACGATCCTTACGTTACTCTGACCGAAGGAACGGGTATCGTTCATATCGCGCCCGCTTTCGGTGAAGACGACGCGAAAGTCGGCAGAAAATACGATCTTCCGTTCGTTCAACTTGTGGACGATCGCGGCAGATTTACTTCCGCCGTTACCGATCTCGTAGGCGTTTTTGCCAAAGACGGAGACAAAGCGATCATTGAGAAACTGATCGAAAAAGGGCTTTTATTCAAAAAGCATTTGCATACGCACAGTTATCCTTTCTGCTGGCGCTGCGATACGCCGCTTCTGTACTATGC
>DGWX01000025.1 GCA_002395405.1 Christensenella sp. UBA4247 | reverse complement strand
TTCCTCATCCGAAAAACCGCCCTCGCTCCCAACGACGACCGCAACGGAGCCGTCTTTTTTCGAGAGTGCCTCGGAGATCCTGCCTTCACGCGCCTTTTCATAACAGAAAATAACTTTGGAATAATGCTCGGCAGCGTGAGTAACGCCTTCTTCAAAAGAAACGGAGGGAAAGATTTTCGGAACGACCGCCCTACCGCATTGTTTCGCCGATTCGAGCGCTATTTTATTCAAGCGATCGAGATTTTGATTCTTCGCGTTTGTAAAAGACGAGATCATCAGATGGATCTCTTTCGCGCCTATCTCCGTTGCTTTCTGAACAGCAATGTCCGATTTTTCGATCGCACACATATAAAGCGAAAGCGGAAAGGACAGCTCGTTCGGATTTTTTTTCGCCTCGTCAACCGAGCAAGAAAATGAATTTTTATCGATCGACGTAACGGTACAAAAGTAATCGAAGCCGTCCCCGTTTGACAAAACGAGTTTATAGCCGACTTTATATCGGCTGACTTTAACGGCGTGGATAAATTCGTCGCCCGAAACGACGGCGACGCTTCCGACTCGGATCGGTTGATCGAAAGGAAGAAAGAAACGTTTGATTTCCATAACTAAATTATATTGCTTTTATTTATTTCAAGCAAGAATTATTTCAAAACGCGTTAAAAAATGCGGCTTTAAGCCGCATTTTAAGCAAAAGGAAAGCTTTATTTTCGAAACAGGAGTCCGACCCATATTCCGTCTCTCTCTTCTTTTTCGAGAGTAAAGCCCATTTTTTCGTATTGGCGAACAAGCGGATCGCGGAATTTATCGATGATCCCACTGAGAACGAGATATCCGTTTTTTTTCACCACTTGATCGGCGTTTGTCATGCGAGAGAGGATATCGGCGGTAATATTTGCGATCACGAGATCGACTCTGCGATCGATCCCTTCGAGAAGAGATGCTTTTTCGACTTTTCCGGAAACGCCGTTCAAATTCAAATTTTCTCTTAAATTGTTAAGAGCCGACTCGTCTATATCGCGGAACAAACATTCTTTCGCGCCGAGTTTAATCGAAGCGATACCGAGGATCCCGCTACCCGCGCCCGTATCGATAACGGAATAGCCGGAAAGAGGCAGATCGGAAAGTAGTTTTAAGCAAAGTCGGGTGCTTTCGTGTTCGCCCGTTCCGAAAGCGGAACCCGGATCGATCAGAACGGAGATATCCCCTTTCGCTTCCTCTTTTTTCCATACCGGAACGACCGAGATTTTTCCAACCTCAATGATCTTATAGCATTTTTTCCAATCTTCGTTCCAATTTTGTTCCTTTACTTCCTCAACAGAGTAACTCAAAGGCAAAGCGAAAGTACAGTTCTCTTTTATATGATCGATAGTTTCCTCAAAATCATCGGCTATTTCCGAATAATCCCCATCGTAAAAACCCGTTACGGTAACCTCTTTCGGACGATTTAACACACTTTCTTCCAAATAATCCCAAACGAGAGTGGAGCCCCAAAGTTCGGCAACGTCCGCCGCGTCATCCACGGAAACGCCGGAGCGAGAGTATTGATAAAGGGCGTCGGAAACGATCTCCGCGCCCTCGTGAGTTGTTTTGATTGAAATCTTGATCATTTTTTCAAATACTCCGAAAATTTCTTCTGTTTGGGACTTTGCCCTGCCGACAAACTGCTATCGAACTTTTCAAGCATCTCTTTTTGCGCTTTGGAAAGTCCGCTCGGGGTTTGCACTTGCAAAGTAAAGTAAATATCGCCGCGTGATTCGGAATTTACGCGCTTGATCCCTTTGCCGGAAAGGCGGCAAACCGTCCCTGTTTGCGTACCCTCGGAAACTTTATATTTCGCGGTTCCGTCCAGAGTGGGTACTTCGATCTCTCCGCCGAGCGCTGCCGTCGCATAAGAAACGGGAACGTCGTAATAAACGTCGTATCCTTTTCTTTTGAATAAAGTATGCGGACGGACGTTTACGATAATGATCAAGTTTCCGTTTTGACCGCCGTTCTTACCCGCATGACCTTCATTATAGAAAGTCATCATCTGACCGTTATCGATTCCGGCGGGAATATTCGCGTGGATCACGCGAGATTTTTTGACCGTTCCTTTTCCGCCGCAGTTTTTACAGGTATCCGTAATGATTTTCCCTGCGCCTCGGCAATCGGGGCAAACGCTTTGGATCACTTGCTGACCGAAAATCGTATTTTGTCTCGTGGTGATTCTGCCGGATCCGCCGCATCGAGTACAAGTTTTATATGCAGTTCCCCCTTTCGCGCCCGTTCCTTTACAATCCGCACACGTTTCTTGACGGGTGATGGGAATATCTTTTTGCACACCTTTGACAGCTTCCATAAAATCAATGGTTATGTTTAAGGTAATATCGTCACCGTCAACACGATTGGTTCCACGGGTGCTTTGTCTTCTTCCGCCACCCGTAAACGCGTTAAAGAAATCACCGAAGAAATCGTCGAACCCGCTAAAACCTTGCGCGCCGCCCGCGCCACCGCCGAAGCCACCGCCCATAGGTCCGTTTTCATCGCCGTATTGATCGTAAGCGGCTCTTTTTTGCTTATCGGATAAAACGTCGTAAGCGTGATTCACCTTTTTGAATTGTTCTTCCGCTTGCTTTCTTTCCTGCTCGGGTTTGGTTGAATAAAGGTCAGGATGATACTTTTTCGCCATCTTGCGATAAGCGGATTTGATCTCATCGTCCGTTGCGTTTTTATTAACACCGAGTATCTCGTAATAGTCGTATTTTTCTGCCATATATATCCTTTAAGAAAGAGATTTCTCTTCTATATTGTCGCTCTAAAAAGGGAATTGCAGAGAGGTTGCCCTCTCTGCAAAACGAAATAGGTTATTTTATTCCACGGTACCGTTTCCGTTGATCGTTCCGTCATCGGGCGCGCCGCCGTTCGGATTGTTCTGCTGTTCTTGCTGATAGAGCTTGGTAAATACGGGATTGATCGCGGCGGAAAGCTTGTCGATCGCGGCTTTGATCTTTTCCACGTCGTCAACGTTCATCTCTTCTTTCGCGACTTTAACCGCGTCCTCAACGGTCTTTTTATCTTCTTCGGAAAGTTTATCACCGCTGTCTTTAACGGCTTTTTCCGCAGTATAGATCAACTGTTCGCCGCTGTTTTTGATTTCGAACAGCTCTTTACGCTTATTATCTTCCTCCGCGTATTTTTCGGCGTCTTTGATCGCGGCTTCAATATCGCTTTCGGAGAGATTCGAACTTGCGGTCAGGGTAATGCTCTGCTCTTTGTTCGTTCCCTTATCTTTCGCTTTAACGTTTACAATACCGTTCGCGTCGATA
>DGWX01000062.1:58774-58982 GCA_002395405.1 Christensenella sp. UBA4247 | reverse complement strand
GGTAGAGCAACTGACTCTTAATCAGTGGGTCCCGGGTTCGAATCCCTGAGGGCGCACCAAACAAGCTCCGTGATCGGAGCTTTTTTCTTTGCTTCTCGGGATTCCGCCGCTTCTCGCGGCGCCTGCTTATCGCAGGTGAACCCGGGACAAGTCCCGTCTGACGTTCGCACCTGCCTTTAACGAAGAGATATTATGGTTCTTTTTTTTT
>DGWX01000062.1:57097-58612 GCA_002395405.1 Christensenella sp. UBA4247 | reverse complement strand
TCGGAGCTTTTTTCTTTGCTTCTCGGGATTCCGCCGCTTCTCGCGGCGCCTGCTCATTGAATAGGCATTTCTTTATGATTATAAATCGTTTTAACTTTTAAAATATCTTATTAAAGTTGAAATAGAGTCGGCAGAGTGCTATAATGTTTCATATGAAAACAAGTTATAAAGCGATTTTTGCACTTTTCATCATAGTGGTCGTCGTTTGTTCTTTCGCGTGTTGTTCCGATTCTCTGAAAGCCGGAAAGCCTTTTTATTTGTATCAATACGACGCTTCGTCCGATCGTTTCGTAAAGGTAGGCGCCTCGGTCGTGTTCGGAAAGAATCTCGAAAGTTATACCTACGTTTTTAACGACGGAACGCTTTCGATCCACGGCTCCGTTTCTCATTCCGACGATTCTTCCTCCTATACTTTGCATTGCAGTGAAGACGTGGTTCCGGTCGTTGTGGAAAAATATCGCGAGTATTTGATATCTTCCGGTGCGAGTGACTCCACGATGGAACTATTTAATTTTATGTCCGAGCATTTTACGCCCGAAACGCAGCTTCTCTCTTATAAAAAGTTCTTATTTACCGCGCGATCGGTGGAGCTCGTTCATTCGGTTTCGGCAGGGGATAACGCTTCTTCTTTCGAGGGTGAATTTACGATGACGGCAACGGGCGAAAAGCTGAAATTCAAAGGCGGCAGCGTGTATTCTCCAGACGAGAAAGGAGACTTTACGATATACGAAGGTTATTATTCCGTCTCAAACGGGATCTTGACTTTTACCAACGTTGACGAAAAAGGAAACGACAAATATGAAGACGGAGTTTTGTATCGTAAGCGTTATTTGATGGCAACCGTTTCTTTTTCGGATGACTTTTCCATTACGGGAACCGACTTTGAAGAACAGCTTGAAGACGCCGATTGGGTAAAACGGATAAATTCCGAATTATCCGCGTATTCCGGAAAAACCGTTGCCGTTTTGTCCGATGAGTTTTATTCGTATGAAATGAAATAAAAGCGAGATCCGTCTCTTTTGAGAACGTAAAAACGGAGCCGATATTTTCGGTTCCTTTTTTTTGTAAAACCGCTCGTATATGTTAAGATATTTTAATAAACATTGACAATTAAGCACGCGCGAGTGTAAAATTAGCCTGTATCGTTCTGCGCGCGAGTACGCGCTCGCGTACGTAAATGGACGAATACGGTCTTGGAGGCATTATGACTAAAAATCTTCACACGAAAATCCTATTCGTTTTACTGCTCTGTTTCGTGATCGCACTCGTGGCGTTTGCTTGTACGCCCAAAGCGACCACGATCGTTCCCGTTACACCCGATACACCGGGAGGCGGAGGCGGCGGAGAGAGCGACCTATCGGGAGGCGTAAAGACGGATACGACGATATCCGAAGTCTTCTCGTATATGAAAGATCTTCTCGCCGTGGACGACGAAGAGGATTACGTTGCGTTCAAATTCGTATCGGACGATCTTACCGTAGTGGAGAGCGGTAAGGAGTTCAAAATGTACGCGAC
>DGWX01000062.1:0-56933 GCA_002395405.1 Christensenella sp. UBA4247 | reverse complement strand
TGAACAGCGTGTTCTATCTCAACGTTCCGAACGAGAAGGGCGGAGCAAGCGTTTATTTGGACGATTTCAGTTTGAGAGACGCGCTGGACGTTGCGGACAGGCTCGGCGATAAAGTCGTAAACGTGATCGACGGCGTTATGGATATTTCGATCCCCGGTTTGAATACATCGGTCGGATCTCTCGTAAACAACATTACCTCCTCTGCCGTTAAGAGCGCGACCAAGACCGAAAAAGACGGATTGACGAGGATCGCGGTTACGACCGATCTCAACAAAATGCTCAATTCCGTCATGAGCTTGATCGGCAACCCCGTCGTTAAAACTTTGCTTGCCGAATTCCGGGTGGACAGCATCTTAACTTCCGTGTTCGGCATTACGCTGACCACGATCACGAACTATACCTTCGAAAATATTACCTGCGATTTCGTGATCAACGTTTCGGACGGAAAGCTGACGAATATCGACGTGGATCTCGGTTACGGAGCGGAAACCTTCGCCGTGGACTTCATTATGGACAACGAGTATTACGGTTCCGATTCCCGTCAGGTGGAAGCCATCGTGTTCCCCGAGTTTACCGATTACCGCAAGTTCGGGCTTACGAACTTCGAAGTTTCTTTCAAAGTCGATCTTGAAAACGGAAGCGAAAAGCAGGTAACGATCGACAATTTGATCGGCGGCGTCCTGACCGAGTTCTTCGGGCTTTCGTCGCTCGGATCGTTCGGCGAGCGTACGTTGACGCTCGGAGAAGGAACGATCGGCTTGTATGTGGACGTAAACGCCGAGATCAGCTGGAATTATAACGAAAAGAACTACATAGAGCTTTACCTTTATGAAGTTACGACGAAAGGAAACGTCCTTCTCGGAACGGTTTATTATATAGGGACCAAAAATTCCCTGTACGTGGATTTCTCTTACGCGAATCTCCCGAAATTCGTGTACGAAGGATTGAACGTTGCGGACGTTTTGAATTCCTTTGTCACCGAAACGCTCGCATCGCTTCTCGGAACGGCGAGCGAAGCGACCGCGGAAGGCGAAGCGATCCGTTCGCTTATCGTGGAAACTTTCGGAGAAGAGGGCGACGATTATGACGAGGCGCTTTCGAACATTACGCAAACCGGAACGTACGCTTACGTGGCGGCGGCGGGAGAAGACAGAAGTTACGCGAAGCTTGACGTGTTCGATATTATCGTTCGCGTTTTGAACACGATGGAACGCCGTCCGGGCGGGCGTAAGTCCGTTGCGGTAACAATGGATCGTTCGGTTATTTTGTCCGTTGTGGAAGGCTTGGCTCGCGACGCGTCGGACGATCTTAAAAAAGCCATCGACGCTGAAGCGAACGACACGTCGGTCGCCGCCGTGGAGAAGGATATAGAAGCGAAACAGAAGGAGATCGAGGAAAAAGAAGCCGAGATCGCCGCTCTCGAACGCCAACTTGCGGACGGTAGATCGTCGGGCAGTATCGGAATAGGCGAGATCGTTCGCTTGGAAGGCAGGATCACCGAAGAGAACAACAAGCTCGACAGGTTGAAAGAGGGAAAAGAGATCCTTCTTCGCGCAAAAGAGCAATTGATCGCCGATTATGCCGCCGACATCAAGTCCGCGCAAGATAAATTCGACTTGTTCGCAAGTATCGTAAACGGAGTAAACGAGACCTTGTCCAGCGTGGACGTGGCGATCCGCTCGATCAGAGTGGAACTCGGATTGATCTCCGGGTTCGGCTTGTTCCTGAACGCCGACGTTAAACTAACCGAAGATACGTTTATTCGCGTTTCTTTGGATCAACTTTCTTTCGGATACAGACCGAAATTTATCGTGGATAAAGACGATTTTTCTTCGGCGGGTTATTCTTCGCTCGAAGAATTTTCGAATATTTCCCTTTCCGCCCTCTTATCCCTTTCGGGCGATACGGGCAGCTTAAAAGAAGTCAATCTCGGCGACGCGCTCGGCAATATCGTTGCCGAACTTGCCTGCGTGCTCGGAGTAAAAGAGCCGATCTCGGGCGGGCTGGATATTCAAGTGGACGCGAATATCGCTTTTGATCCTATCAAAATGTCCAACTTCTTCGGAGGCGCGAACGTCGAACTGAACCTTGCGAACGTCGAGCTTGCCGTAAAGATCTATAAGCAAGACGCGTCGGGCGCTTTGGGCGACCTTGTGATCGCGCTTTATTACGGAGAATACGCGGCGGGCGAAAGCGCCGTGTTTGTGGACGCAACGGGGCTTTCTATCAGCGCGGACGGAACGACGCTTCCGAAGTTTATGTATAAGATCAAGCTCGAAGATTTCTTCCGAACCGCAATCGGAGCGGAAAGAGAAACGCCCTCGATCCCCGCGGCGGCGGAGAGCGCGCTTTCGAGTAAGCAAATCTTGGATATCGTAGGCGGAATGATGGGCGGCGTATATATCGGAGACGAGATCTCCGTTCTTCTCGCCGATCGCTTTATCGCGACTTTGATCGATCTTTTGACGGACGATAAGAACACCGATACCGTTTTGGATCTCGATTCTTCGAGCAAAGTTTACGTTCGCCTCGTGGACGGATTCGAGATCGGCGCGAAGATCGCTTTCGATACCTCCGAAGGCGCGCTCGGATATAAAAACCCATACGTGGCTATGAAAGTATCCGATATTTCCGCAACTCTCGCAAGAAGAGAGGTCGTTCCGCAAAGCGTATATGAGAGCGCCGGCAGGGAATACCGCGACGCGACTTCGCTCGATTCGATCTACGTTCAATTCGAAGCGGATCTCGATTACGCCTTCTCCGATATGCAGTACGATTTTACCGACTTTATGGAAGAGCTCGGAGGGATCGTTCCGAACAGCATCGGCGAAGTATTGATGAACACAGCGCTGACTTTCGACGTTAAAGAAGATTTCTCGGGCCGATTCGTTTTGCGCGTCAGTTCGAATTTCGATCTTTCGGACGGGTTGCATTTTAACGCGCGCATAGAGCTTTTGAAAGACGGCGATCTTCTCGTCAGAGTCTATTTCGACGGATTGTATTTGTACGTGGACGCGGAGGGTCTTTCCACTCTCGCAAGCGACGGCGCCGTTTACGGAATGGACGTTCCGAAATTCCGTATCAAAGTATCCAATCTTTCTTGCGGTTGTAACTGCGAAGAATGTTTGAATGCCGCTTATTGCGACGGATCGAGCTGCGCTTACGGTTGCACCTGTTCGCACTGCGTTTCGGAAAGCGCGGCAGAGGCGGACGCGCTTGACGGCGTCATCGGGCTTTTCGATCGCATCGATCTTACGAAGCGCGGCATCGGCGTTACGCTAATGCAAGACAGCTTTAAGCGCGTAATGAGTATCCTCGGCGTGGGCGGACTCGGCGATTCGCTCCCGAGACTGACGCCGTCTCTTCGCGTAAACTTTATCGACGGAATCGACGTAGGCGTAAAACTCGCTTATGACGAAAATAATTACGTGGATCTGACGGTCGGAAACCTCGGAGTTCAATTTGCCCATCGCGATCTCGGTCTTGATCGATCGCAGTACGGCGAATTGAATTTCGGATCGTTCGGAAAGGTTTCCGCGGAAGTCAGCGGCTCGCTGACTGTGTCTTTCGAGCAAGGAAACGAAAAGCTCGCCGCGCTCGTTAGGCAGTTCGTGGACGGCGCTAAGTTCGGCATTGACGTTCGCCGTATGACGCGCTGGGATCTGTCCTTCGACTTGAAAGCGAACGTGGATCTGACGGAAATGGATTTCTCGGATCTCTCGACCGTTTCCGCCGTCGTTCCGACCGCGGAGATCTACTTCGCGCTCTTTGAAGACGATCGCATTCTCGGAACGCGAGAGTTGATGCTTGCCCTTTATTTCGACGGACCTTCGAGCACGGCGTATCTCAGAGCGCCTTGGCTCGGCGTGGAACCGATCTCTTACGCAGTGGATATAGACGCTCTCTTCCTTTCCGAAGTAGCCGCGGCATTCGAATCCTTGTCCGAAGCGGAAGAGACGGCGGAATCTCTCGGCAGACTCGCCGTGTTGATGCTGGATCAAAACGGGATCAGCGTTTCGATTTCGGGCGCGCTCATCGCGGGCGTTATTTCCGCAATGGAGCTGAACGTCGGATCTTTGGATTTCGAGAAGCTCATAGAAAGCGTGAAAGTGGGCATTACGCTTGACGGCGGCGTTAGCGTAAACCTCGGCGCGGTTCTCCCCGGGGCTTTCGTAAACGCGTCTATCGACGGCATTGTTCTCGGACTGGATAAGAGCCTTTCGCTTTCCTCTTATATGTACGGAAACGGGCTTTCCAAAGAAGACTATGTGTTCCTCGGCAGGGGAACCGACCTTGATCTCAGCCGCGTTTCGGCGGGAATTACCGTTACTTTGGATCTCGAAACGGGCACATTCCGTTATGACGCGACGGATTCGATCCGCAGCGTTTTGGATATGCTGAAACTCGACGATCTGATCGGCGACATTGCGAGCGAGTTATCTTTATATCTCGGCGCGGATGGAAACGTGGGCGCCGCTTTGAACGCGCCTTTGACGATCCGTCTCGACGTAAACGCGGATCTCGCCTCCTTTGAATTCCTGCAATTCGCGCTGTCTGTAAAAGGCGGAGACGGCTCGGAATACGCTTACGTTGCCTATGACAGCGAAACCGATACCGCTTACGTTTCGCTCGGATTGATCGGACTTCCGGAAATCAAGATCACGGGAACTTCGTTAATGGAATATATCCGCGGGGCGATCTCTTCCGCGGAGGCAAGCGAACCCGTTCTTTCTTGCGGCTGTAATTGCGACGAATGCTTGCAAAACGGAACGTGCGGAAAGAGCGCCGCTACCGCGACCTGTTCTTCTTCTTGCACCTGCACTTGCCATTATCCCGATCTTGAATGCGGCTGTATGAACCCCGCGTGTAAGACGCTTCAGAGTTGCTTCCACGAGGAAAACGGCGAGCAAGTTTTGAACGAAGGTTGCGACTGCCGCGTTCACGCGCGCAAGAGCGTTCTCGAAATCATAAACGACGTTGTGGATTATGTGTATTTGGACGGAACGGTGGGCGTAGTCGGTGTGGTGACCAAGGCGAACAGTTTAGCCGTCGTTACGTCGCTCCTCGGACTGAAATTGATCTTGCCCGAATTCGTGGTGTCCGCAAACGTAAATTTGGAAGACGTTGCCGTTGATATCGGCATTCTCGCGAAGGACGGAGACGATCTCCACCTCGATCTCGGCATCGGGATCGGAAATCTCGCGGTCGGATTCAAGTCGCGCGATCTGTTCGGCGATCTCTCCCGATTCCGCGATTGGCGAGAGCTTTCCGTCGGATTTTCCGTTGCGGCGGACGTTACCTTCTCTATGGACGGCGAGTACGCGAAGACCATAACAAATTTCGTAAGCGAAAATATCGAAGGCGAAGCGCTGAAAGTACAAATCGGAAACAACACGGCGGAAGACCTCGTTACGATGGCGCTCGGGCTGGAACTCGCCGCGAACGTAACTTTGAACGGGCTTCTCGAACCCGACGCCGAACTTTGGCTTTCCTTCTATTTGAAAACGGGTGACGGCGAACTTTACGGCAGAACGTCGAGCTTGATCTCTCTCTATTACAATTCGGCGGAAGAAACGCAATTCGGAAAGGAGGAAGCGCTCTATATCAGCGGTTCCGCTTACGGCGCGGAGAACGCCGTTCGCATTTCCGGACTCGGATTGCACGGCGCCGTTCTCGATCTTATCGCGCCTTATCTCCAAAGGATGCAGCCTTCCGCGGCGGAGAGCGAAGGAAACGGAACCCTTGAAGAAACGAGCGGATTGCTGGCGAAGATCCTGCAAGTCGTGTTCTCGGAAGAGGACGGTCTCGTTGTCAGCGCGGACGGCGGAGCGCTTGATTTGGTGCTGTCGTTGATGCGACTCGGCAGTTACAGACTTTCCGCGCTCGTGCCTCCGACCGACGGGCTGAAAGCGACTCTTTCTTCCGACGGACTTAGCGTCGTGTTACAAATGAACGAGAATTCCTTCCTCGAAGTCGCGGTGCATCGCGCTTCGCTTTTCTTCGATTCTTCCCTTACGGAAAGAACGGAATGGAAGGATAAGATCATAGGAAACGAAGGTATTACCGCCGGTGCGAGCGCTCTCGGCGAAGCGGGCGCGTTCCATATCGCCGCCGAAATGAGCGTGGAAGCGAAAACGGGCGCCACGATGAACGAGCAGGGCGAGATCATCGGCGAGCACGTTGCTTCGACCGAAGGGGGTTATCTCGGCGCGCTGGAATTCCTTCTTACCTCCGACGCGCAAAATCACGCGCATTATTCCGTAAAAGTCGAACTCGCCGCAAGCGGGCTTAAAGCCGAAGGCTTGAATCTCGCTTCTCTGAAAGGAAGCGCTTTGAAAGACGCGATCGGTAAGATGGTTTCCGGATTGAAACTGCAAGCCACGATCACGATCTCCGATCTTCTCGTTACGAGAGAAGGCGATACCGTTTACGAAAACGGCAAGCCCGTTCTCGGCGTTTATTACGATTACGATGAAACAGATATCGTTTACGTTCGCGTTCCCGCTTTCGATCTCAGCTTGCAGATCCCGAATCTTGTGGATCTCGCGTCAATTCTTTCGTCCTTGATCCCCGAGGAGACGGCGGAAGCCGGCGGAACGACGGAAGGCGGATTCGAAGCGCCGGATATCTTGAAATTCATAGACGCGATCAGCTTGTCCGATACGGCGATCGCGATCGACCTGTCTTCGCAGATTTTAAGCCGCGTCATGCTTCTTGCGGGAATCGAACTGACGCTCCCCGAAATCTACTCGACGGTGACCGTCGGGAACCTTTCTTCCGTTGCAAACAGCGTAAACGAAGGGATCGGCGTCCACGTGGCTTCGGCGCTTCTGCCTGAATTTATGTTTGACCTGAAAATCGGATCCTTCGATATGTATCTCGAAGAAACGGCTTCCGATCTTCTCGAACCGATGACGGATTTCTTCGGAAATCTCCAAAACTATGCGACCGTGGATTCCTTGCAGGCGAACGTTCAATTCGAAGCCGACCTTTCTTTCGGGCTCGGTGAGAACGTATCGAACGGAGACGGAAACGCTTGGCGCTTCGAATCTCTTTTGTCCGATCTCGATTTGAACTTCGGAATCGGGATCCTCGAAAATCTGAAAGGGCATTATAAGCTCGCGATAAACGCAAGCGTAAACGTTGCCGAAGGGATCGAGAACCTGTACGGTCTTGAAATCTATCTTGCTTTGTACTCGGTGGATAACGGCGCGTATGAAAAAGAGTTCAGCGTGTATTACGGAAAAGGCGTACTCGGATTGAATTTCGAGCCGCTTCTCGGCGTGGATCCTTTCGAACTTGATTTGGATCTCGGATCGATCGTGGGCGGAATCTTCGCGCGAAACAGCGCTTCCGCCGCGGAGGACGGTGATCCTGTAAACGCGGGCAAAAAAGATTTCGCCTCCCTTGTCTCGGCGCTGTCGGGTCTCGTTTCGGTTTACGTGGGGGATCGTTCCGTCGCTCTTTCCGTTGCGGGAACGGTTTTACATACCGCGCTCGTTTTCCTCGGATACGAAAATTATTTCCCCGTTACGGCGGAAGGCGTTACGCCTCATTCGACCGAGGCGATGAACGCGATCGCGGAAGGCGATTATACCGTTCGCTTGAATTACGATAACGATACTTCGGAAACCTTTACCTATTCGCATTCGTACGCGCGCAAAAAGTTGATCCTTTCCCTTACCGGAACGAACGTTGCGTCCATCCGTCTCTTGTCTCGAGAAAACGGTTACGACAGAACCTTCAATTACGAATCGGAATGGGAAAAGATATTCGATATAGACGCGCGCGCAGGTACTCTTACTTGGGCGAAGAGCGAAGCGTTTGCCGCTCTCAAACTCGGAACGTACGACGTGATCGTGGTCAAAACGAACGGACAAACGAGTAAGTTTAAGATGACCAAAAAGATCTCTTCGTACACCTATAAAGAGGGTCTGCATCTGACGGGCAAAAAGGTCGAATCGCTCGTTATACTCGGCGCGGGTGAAGCGGGAGCGGATATTATCTTAACTCCCGAAGCGACCATAGCGACGGGCGCGATCGGAGATTATTTCGCGATCAATCATTACGTAGGCGGATTGACTTTGTCGCTCGGCGAAGGCATTAAAGCGAATCTCTCGCTCAAGGAGGACACCTACCTCGAAGTTTCGGTGGAAGACGTCAGCATCTCGATGACGAGCGCGGGCGTGGAACGCAAAGATAAAAACGGAGAGGTGGAGATCTATACGGACAATATCAAATCCGTTCGTTTCGACTTCTCGGTGGACCTTACCGCAAGGGCGGCGAAGGGGCTTTCCATCGACCTGGACGAGGCGGTCGGATCGCTTTTTGACAGCCTTCTCGGCGGACTTTTGAAAGACGCGGATATCGCGTTCAACGTGGACGAATCCATTGACCTCGATTATACGCTTGATATTTCCGCAAACGTTAAATTTGACGATAATACCGTGGATCTTGCGCATAGCGAGCTCTCTGTTGCGATCATCGACAGAGACGATGATTCGGAAGTTTTCTCCGTATATTACGTGGGAACGGAAGAACCGACCGGTGCGCTTTACGTCAATATTCCCTATTTTGATTTGAAACTCAAAATCAATGAGATCGATTTCGTTTCCATGATCGATCGACTGGGCGTCTTCTCGCTGCCTTCCGCCGCGGCGGAAGAGGGAGAGGAGAGCGGAAGCGTTTCGACCGGCGCGCTCATCCTTTCGATGCTGTTCGGCGTAGATTTATATCAAAACGGCGTTCAGGTAAAGTTTGCTTCCGATCTTTTGAACATCGCGGCGAAACTCGCGGGTCTCGAAAGCGTTTCTCTGCCTTCTTTGAAGGATGAATCGAAGCTTCGTCTCTATATAGATAAGGATATAGATAAGCTCCTCGAACTCGATCTTGTTTTCGACACGAATGCGAATTCTTCGCTTTCCCTCGTCGTAAATCAGCCCGAGATCACCTTGAACGGCAAAATGGAATACAAGAGTAATCTCGGCTTCTTCGAGAGTATCTCCGAAGCGGGTTCGATCAGTATCGACCTTTCCGCAAGCGTTGAGATCGATAGCAGCGAAGATAATAATATCGACGTAGGCTCTTTGGCGAGCTTGCTCCTTGCCAAAGCGAACAAAGAAGAGGAAAGGCATCTTTTGATCAAAACCGACAAGGCAACTACGACTTATTCTTTGAACGCTTCCGTTATCCTCTCGGTTTCGGGCGTTTATAACGATCTCTTGGGCTTGATCGACGGAGGTACGCTTTCCGTCAGCGGAATGCTTCGCTCGCTCTTGAAGGATCTTTATGCGCACGTATCTTTCGAGCGCATGACTTCGGTGGACGGAACGATAACGAGCGAGGGAAGCTTGTTCGAAGCGTATTTCTATAACAACTGTTTGTACGTGGATCTCTCTTATCTCGGAATGCCCAAGATCGCGCTCCCCGTAAACCTCGCGGATCTTATTCCGAACGGCGGAAGCGCGGCGGCGGAAAGCGGGCTTCTCTGCGGCTGTACGAATCCCGAATGCGTATCGCACGGAGGTTCCTTCGATTATTCGCATCCTTGCCGTAAAAACGCGCTCGGAGATCGATACGACGGTTGCTCTTGCAGCTATTGCTCGTCTTCCCTCGACGAAACGCTCAGTTTGATTTATAACGCGCGCGGACTCCTTATTAAGATGGAGAGCGCGATGTTTGCGAAAGCTCTTTCGCTCCTTGATATAGACGCCACGCTCGATATGAGCTTTAACGCGCGCTTGCATAAGGAAGACGGCGTCAGCGCGACGTTAACGTTCAAAGGGGTAGATGGCGTAGGCGATCCCGCATATACTTCGGTCGCGCTTTCCGTGGAAAAGCCGGAGATCGTTCTCGGTGGTTTGATCAACGGTTTGATCGAAGATACGTCCGATTACGGATATTTGAACGATCTCGAATATCTGCATGTATCGTTTAGCCTCGATCTTAAAGCGCTCTTTAAGAACTCGGCGGAAGCGGGTGTGTATTATATGGACGGATTCCTCTCCGAACTCTTCGGCGGCGAGCGTTTACCCGTTTCCTTGCTCGGCGATATTCAAGGCGATATTACGCTGACCGTTGCGGGCAACGTTCATTTGAAAGACGTAAACCGCTCCGAGATCCTTCTCAGAATTACGAGCGAAGGGGAAGATCAAATCGTTTTGTATTACGGAGGAGAATACGACCTCGTTGCCTATCTCCCCTGGATCGACGATACGTTCAATATGACCTTCGATTTCGATCTCTCCAAACTTCTCGGAAAGGAACTCACCGAAACGATAAACGGACTCTCCGAACGCATTTCGAGCGCGATTTATAACGCGATCGGTACGGATGCGATCGCCGCGGCGGAAGAGGAAGGCGAAAATGAGGAAGAAGGCTCGAGCGACGTTTTGGACGTAGCGCTTTCCGTTATCGAAAGCATAAGTCTGACTTCGGCGGGTCGTATCGTGGTTCACTTCGCGGGCGACGTGGTCGAGCGTTTTACCGATTATATGCTCGGAAGTACTTTGAGCCTCGGCGATATGGAATATCTCGAATTGTACGCCGATCTCATTCATCAGGAGATCGGGCTGGAAACGGAGCTGAGAAACGGAGCGAATATTCCGAATAACGAACTTTCTTTGAAACTGCACGATTACGGCGTTGCCCTCGTTCAAAAGGACCTTGGATTCGATAAGTCCCTTTACAACACGACGGACGATTACAGCTACTTGCACTTTAAGCTGACGGGCGACGTATCGTACTCCTTCCCGGACGGCGTTTACGATTTCGGCGGACTCATCAAGACCGTTGCGGACAACGTAAACATTCCCGTTACTTTCCAAGGTTTGCGCGGCGACTTTAAGCTCAACGTGGAAATGAAGATCTGTGTGGAGGAGATCAAAAAGAGCGAAATATTGATCGAACTCGTTTGGAACGATAATTACGTCGTTCAAGCGTATATGGATATGCTCCAAGGAGAGATCTATCTCTATTTGCCTTGGTTCGACGTTCAAAAAGTTTTGATCAAGAACGTGGACACCTCGTTTATTTCCGATCTGCTTCCCTCGGCTTCCACCTCGGAAGTTTCGGCGGCGGAAAGTTCCGGCCTCGCTTCCTCTGCCGCCGCTCGCTATGCGACCCTCGTTGCGAGGATCATCGACGGCATCGTGATCACGGACGGTTCCAATCCTTCCTACGGCGAGAAGGGCGCGATCGTAAACGTAAGCAATAACTTCCTCGACGTTTTGCTTTCCGAATTCGCGTCCGCGCTCGAAATCGAACTTCCGATCGACTTTACGGGCGTTAAACTCGCGATCCGTAAAAACCTCATGACCTTCGATCTCGATTTCGAGAACGAAGAGCAAGACGGCTTTATTTCGGGCGAGTTTAGGATCAAACGCTTCGGATTCACCGAAGTCAATATCCGCCCCGAAGTTACGCAAAACGTAACCGAATTTACGACGCTTTTGGATTATGCGGAAGAATCGCCCCTCGTTCTCGAATACGTTTACGTGGATACGGAATTGTATCTCGGCGCGGAATTTATCGAACAAAGGCTGAATTTGGACGATATCTTTATGTATATATTCGGCGAAGGCTTCGCGCTGAAAAGCGAAGTTATAAACGCCGCTTTCCGCTTGCATATCTCGGGTAACTTAAACGTTCAAAGATTCGAAAGAAGCGAACTTTTGATCGACCTATATATGACGTCGCGCGGTGTGGAAAATCTCTTTATCCGCGGCTATCTCGTGGGGCTGGATCAGGCGATCTATATCGACGCGCCTCTTCTCGGGCTTTACGGCGTAAAAGTTACGGGTGTGGATATCGGAAAACTGCTCGGCGGATCGAATGAAAGCGGAGAAAGCGAAACGACGGCGGATCTCGATTGCGGCTGCGATTGCGCGGAATGCGTCAAAAACGGCGGTTGCTACGGAACGGTAAACGGAGTATTGACTCGCCTTTGCGATTCGAACTGCAATTGCTCGCATTGCGTCGTTCCCGGCTGTACTTGTATCCATCCCGTATGCGTGGCGATGGGCAGCTGCTACGATGAAAACGGCGTAAAACGCTGCGATTGCGATTGCGGTTGCACCCGCCTCTCTTGCGGCTGTAACAATATGGAATGCTATTTGAACGGTTCTTGCGTCGGTTCGATCAAGCACTGCGAAGAGGGTTGCGATTGCACGTGCTGCGTGGTCAAAGGTTGCGGCTGCGATTGCGAGGAATGCGTTCAAAACGGAAGCTGTTACGATTCAAACGGCAAAAAGATCTGCGAGGGCGATTGTGATTGTTCTTGCACGTCTTTGACTTGCGGTTGTTCCGATCCCGCCTGTCAGGCAAGGGGCGGATGTTATGTAAACGGTATTCGCGCTTGCGACGGTATAACCTGCGGTTGCGATTGCACAAAACTGGAAGACGGTTGCACTTGCGCGAAGTGTGAACTGAACGGTGGCTGTTACGACGCGTCGGGCAGAAAACTTTGCGATGAAAAATGCTCTTGCGAACATTGCGTTTTGCCTTGCGGCTGTACCAATCCGTATTGCGTTTCCATAGGGTCGTGCGGTGAATTCGGCGTTTACTGCAAGGATTACGGTGAGGAATGCTGCAGTTGCCACGCGCCGGAAAAATGCGAATGCAACAATGCGGAATGTTTGGAAAAGGGCTGCGTTGCCGGTTACAGAAACGTGTATCAAGTAGCGGGAGAAACGGGCGCCGTTTATTATGATAAAGAAAACGATACCTATTATAGATACGTTGCGGGTGAAAAGGGAGCGGAAAGATCCGATCTCACGAACGCGGAGCGCGCGACCCTCGTTTCGGACGAGGCGACCTCGCTTCCCAAGATCGTTCGTATCGAAGCGATCCATCGCGCGGGCTGCGAAGAGGAAAAATGCACTTGCTCGCTCGTGTATCGCCTTGCTTGCTATTGTCGCAACCCCGAATGTATTTTGCACGGTCAATGTATCAAGACCTTTAAGCTCATAGACGGCAAAGTTACGCCGATCTGCTATTGCGATAAAAACGACTTGTTCTCCGTGGGCGGACTCGTAAGAGACGCCGTAACGAAGGTGGAATTCGTAGGAATGCATAGCGGAACGAATACTGCTTTGACAAACGGAGATTGGAAAAAATACATGACGATCGTGGACGGAACGATCGCGTTTAACGACGCGAACGATTATCTGCTCGCGATGGACGATTATGCTTGGACGGTCAAAATCTATACCGGGTCGTCTTCGCCGTTCCGTACTTTAACGTATAAGATCGCGGGCGCAAGCTGCGTTTATTTGAACGAATGTAAGTGCCATACCGGGCTCCTCGCTTGCTACTGCACCAATCCCAATCACATCAAAGCCGGAACTTGCCCGATGAACTGCGAATACTGTAACGGCGCTTGCCGTACCTATTACAGCAACTCGATTTCGGGTATCTTTGATAACGTTACCTTTACGCCGGCAGGGCTTTCCTTCCGTTCGTCCGACACGTTCCTCGCTTCGGTATTCTACCTGATCTCGGGCAATACCATAGACGATATCGAGGTTCCGAAGATCGCGGTGGATTTTGCGCTTAACTATATTACGCGCGAGAAGACCGTTCAGGTCAGCGGGATCACGGCGCAGAACGTAACGAAAGTTGAGCTTATCGGAAAGAGCGGAACGACGACTCTTACCGGAAGCGAGATCGCTTCTTATATGACGATCTCCAACGGCGCCATAACGTTCAGCGACGGAAACGAAAAACTTTCCGCGCTTCCCGATTATGCTTGGACGGTTAAGATCTATACCTCCGGCACCTCTCCCGTCGCGACCTTCGAGTACGAAATGTACAGCGGAACGAGCCACGACTTCCTTGCCAATCTCGCTCTCCGCGCGAATATCGCCATCGAACAATCTTTGAACGGTTCGTACACGGGGAACTATTCGACCATCGGGATCGGATTCGGCGGGCTGACGATCAGAAGCGGAAAGCAAATGATGGACGTCAGAGACGTCAGGGATCCTTCCGTTGCCGCCGACTTTACGACCTATCAACCGATGGATCGCTTGCAGAAGATCACGGCGAAAGCGGAGATGCATATCGAGATCCATCCCGAGAACACCGAGGTCGAGCTGGGGCCGATGCTGAACGGTTTGTTCCCCGGCATCGATACCCTGATGCAGATCGTTGTGGACGCAACGACTTGGACGGAGAATACCCTTTTGAACGTTGCCGTCGAGATCTCTCTCGATATGAACAACCTCGAAAGGACGCAGATCATGCTGACCGTAACGAAAGGAGCGAATCCGACCGCGTCTTCCGTCCTTGCCTTCTTGTTCTACGACGGGGAAGACGAAGCCCCGAAACTCTACGCCAAGATCCCCGCGCTCGGTATCAAGGGAACGTGGTTCGGCGGCGTAACCATCGAGGATTTCCTCTCTTATACCGTGGATCCGCTGCCTTGCGGCTGTACGAACGTTTTGTGTGTGGATAACGGCAGCTGTTACGACGAGTACGGCGTTCGCATCTGCGACGGAGAAGATTGCGGTTGCAAGTGCGCCGCGTTCGAATGCGAGTGTAACTGCGCCTCTTGCGTAAAAGCGGGCGTGTGCGACGGGACGCGCTGCGAAGCAAACTGCGCCTGCGATCATCACGCGTCTTCCGCGGCGGAAAGCGGAGCGTTGATCTGCGGTTGCGCGGAAGAAGAATGTCTCGTACGCGGAAGCTGTACTCCGACTTGCCCGACAAACTGCGACGGAAGCTGTCACTTTACTACGACGCTCGTCGTTCCTCTTTCTTGCGGCTGTACCGATCCCGTTTGCTTGGAGAGAGGAAGCTGCTTCTCGACTTGTAAAAACTGCGGCGACGGCAGTTGCCACGATAAAGAGACTGCGGAAGAAATGTTTAACAGCACCGAGGATATTATTTTCGGCATTGCGAAACATATTACGAGCATAACGATATCCGAAGCGGCGGGCGTACAGGCGGAATTCAAGCCTTCGCTCATTACGAATATTTTGATTGCGCTCGGCTATGATATGGAACTCAGCGGGATCGATAGCATCGGAACGTTGCGCGTCGGTTTCAAAGTGGACGCGCTCAGCGATATTTCGATCAACGCCGAAGTGGACTTCCGTAACGACGCGGACGCCGATAAGCCTTCGTATATCCGCATGACGATAGACAATATCAAGATCGATCTCAATAAAAATCTTTTGGAAGTACCGACCGACCTCGTAGGTTCTCTCGCCACTTACAGCGAGCTGACGGAAGACAGCTACGTTAACTTTGCTTTCTCGGGAGAAATGAGCTTCGATACGAGTAAAACGGTGATCGCCCTCGGAAATACGATCTCCGCTATCCTCGGAGAACAGGTGGATTTCAATCTTGCCTTTACGGACGGAAGGGCGACGTTCGCTTACAAGATTGCGGGCAATATCTCGCTTGGATCGATCGACGTAAAAGGCGTTCTTGCCGGAAAAACGCTCGACGTTAAAAAGGTCGTTCAGGAAGCGGATCTTTTGTTCGAAGTAATAGACAAAACGAACGATAAGACCTTCCTTTCGATGTACGTAACGGGCGGTTACGCTTACGTCAATCTCGGCATTATCAAGAGCGCGCCTCCCGTTTGCTTTGACGTCCTTTCCTTGATCGAAACGGCGGACGAAGAAAAGATCTCGACGGCGGACGGAGATCAAAAGAAAACCTACGACGTGGATTATTATTCCGACGTTCCCGAACTCGTAACGATCGGAAGAATGTATCATTATCAATCGGGAGGCAGCCCCGAATTCCGCGTCGCTTTGAAGGGTTACGCCGTTGAAAAAGTCGTAATCGTGAATAACTCCACGGACGAGGAGATCACCGCGACGGGCGACCTGATCGACAAATATTTCACCTTTACATATGCCGGAACTTCTTCCGATCCGCGCTACGGAGACACCATCGTCGAAATGCCGATCAATAAAGAAGTGGAAGCGCTCGCGAAGGACGGAAATAACTATTATACCGTATATATCGTAACGGAGGGCGGCGCCGTCAGCTTGCAACTCAAAGTTGCTTCGGCAGACGCTTACGTTTCTCCTTCGAACGCAACGATCGCGATGATCATCGGCGTTCTCGGAAACGTTACTTTCAAGCTGGACGAGATCGTCGTAAACCTCAATAAGAACGCGATGAAGATCTTCGAAGAATTCTTCGGCATGAGTTTGAACGCGCCCAATGCGGACGCCGCCGTCAGACTCGGTTTGGACGATACGATCTATCTCGGCGCGACGGTCGGTATTTCCGACGAGAACGGAAAGGGCGTGGAAGTGGATCTTTCTCTCGGCTCTTTCAGCATAGAGATCGGGAAAGTAAATCTTCTTTCCTTGCTTGACGCGAAAAACTCGATGAAATCCTACGTTCAGTCCGGCGTACTCGATACCACCGCTTATTCGGACGTTATGAACGATTTGACAACGGCGTACGCGTCCTTAACGGCGGATATTACTTTGAACGCTTCGGGCGATTCCGCGTCTTCCGTCAGCGGAAAGAACAGCAGTATCTTCTATCCGAACGGCGCGCTCTTTACCTTCGGAGATACCTTTGCGGAGATGATCGGAAACGTTCTCGTAAACCTCGGGCTGGACAGCAGCTTGAACGGAACGTACGAGATGACGCTGCGCGCCTATCTTAAAAATACCGATTTCGACACTCTGACGCTTTCCGATTTGAACGCATATTTGCAGATTTCGGAGAAGAACGGAAACTCTTACTTCGAAGTTCTGACGATCTACTTCGACGGAATGTATCTCTATTTGAACCTCAATCCCGAGTACTTCCCCTACGTCAGCGTAAGCTCGACTTTGATCGATCTCGACAGTGCGATCGACTTCTGGTCGGAAGACGTGATCGTGGGCGCGGCGGCGCAGGCGGAGGAAGATTCCGCGACGAACGGATTTAATATAGCTTCCGTTATGAAACTCGTCAGCGGCGCAACGATCGGAAAGGGTAAGATCGCGTTGAATCTCAGCGAAAACTTCGTGGGCGGACTTCTCGCGATGTTGCTCCCCGAATTCGAGGGCGTTTCACTCCTCTTGGACGATACGTACGTTCAGGTCAATCTCTTGGACGGCGAGGTCGAGCTCGGCTTGACGACGGCGGGCGTGTTCGAGCCCGAAAAGTACGTCGTGTTCGGTGCGTCGAGCTACGTCGGAGTGGATTACGTCAGTCAAAACGAAGCGTACTTGAAAGTCTTCAACGGCGACGCGATCGCCGACCTTTCCGGAAGCTATCTTTTGACCGCCACGCTCTCCGGCGGTACGGTTCGCTATCCGATCAATGTGGACGATATGAAGAAGACGTATCTTTACACCGATAAGCACGTTTGGTCCGAGATGATCTCCGTTCAAACCAATCGCTTCCGCATCAACACGGGCAAATACGAATCGGGCGTGTATAAAGTTACCTTCACTTTGACGGACGGAACGACGCGCTCCGCTTCCGCTACTTGCCTCCTTTCGGGAACCGCGTCTTACGTTACTTTGAACGGGATCAACCCGAACAATATCGCAAGCGTTCGCGTGGAGCTGTCGTATTTGCGCATTCCTTTGTCCGTTTCCGAAACGGGCGTTACCGCAAGCACCGTTGCGCGCGCTGTGGAACTGACGGGTATAGAAACGGTAAAGATCTCGGGTAAGAGCGAATTCGATTATTTCTTCAAGTCCGTTTCGGGGAATAAGTTTACCTTCTCCAAGCAGGCGCTCTCTTCGCTCGGCGGGAAATCGTATACCGCGTACTTCTTCGGAAAAACGACGGCGGTCGGCGTAAAAGGCTACACCGTGCAAACCGGATCGGACGTTACGATCACGGCATCGGGCATTACCGAAGCGAACCTCGGAAAAATCGTGTTCGTAAGGAACTTTACTTCGAGCGAAAAGGCACCCGAGTTCCAAAGCTACGCCGTGAATAAGACGGAAGACGAGACTATCTTCCTTGACAGAAAGGGAAATCCCTTTAAGAATTACACGGCGGATCAAACTTTCTCAACGAAAATCGTTTTGAAAGATATCGAGATCGCTCCCGAACTGCCCGCGCGCTATAAATCGGGCGCATCCGCTTATGCGACGGGCGGCGTTTATCTTACGAACGAACAAAAGAAATATACCTATAATTACGAAACCGGAGCGGTTAGTTCCGTAAACGGTCTTGCGCTTTCCGATTATGTAAATTGGAGAGAGCAGGAATACTATTTGACCACGACCCTTTTGATCGACGCAAGTTTCAAAGAGAACACCGTCGGATATTCACTCTTCGGGAATAAAACGGTCGGTCTCGGAAGCGTGATCGACGAAGTGATCGGCGTTCTTCGCATGACCGAGAGCGGGCGTTTGAACAAAACGATCAGTTTGAAGATCGAATTGAAACTCGTGGCGGAAGACGTATGGGCTTCTTCCGTTCTCTTTACCTTTGCCTTTGACGACGTGGAAGCGGCGGGCGCAAAGTGCGCTTACGTTTATTACGAAGGAAAGGGCGAGAACGTTACGAGCTATCTCTATATCAACCTCGACGCGTTCGAGCTCGGAAGTTACCGTATCGAAGCGGATATCGTGTCGCCCATCGTAAACGCGTTTGAAAGAGCGCGCTCGGTGGATACCTATTCTTCGCTCGGCGCGATCGTTCTTCCCTGCGGCTGCTCGCACCCCGATTGCGTGGAAGCGGGAAGCTGTATTACTTACGCGTTCGGTAAGAGAGTCGTCCGTTGCGCGGGAACGGATTGCACTTGCTCGCACTGCAAATTGAAATGCGGTTGTACCGATCAATCTTGCCTTTTGAACGGCGGCTGTTATAAAGACGGCGTTCGTATCTGCGACGGAGAAAACTGCGGTTGCGATTGCACGTATCTCGAATGCGGCTGTACGAACCAAGCGTGTATCGATCACGGCGGCTGTATGAGCGAGGGCGGTTATCTGCTTTGCTACGTTTGTACGAGCGTTTACTGCCAGAGAAGCCCGAACCATTACTGCGTGTTTGACGAGTACTGCGATTTTGCCGGTCAGTCGGAAAGAGAGCAATGTACTTGCCGTCATTGCATGCTTTCCTGCGGCTGTACCGATCAGGAATGTATCGATAACGGTAGCTGTAAAGGCGAAAACGGCGTGCTGCTTTGCGCAAATAAAGAATGCGAATGCGATTGCAAGGACGAAGCCGTTCTTCCTTCCGGAGGCTCCGGATCCACTTCGTTGCCGAAGAGCGTGGCGCAATATACCCCGTATATCGACAGCCTCGTTTCCGCGATCCAGCTCGGAAACAAGATGAGTATGATCGTTCTTAACCCGAACGTGTTTAATAACTTGCTGTTGATGATGGGATACGAAACCTATCTTTGCAACGATAACTTTGCTTACATCAAAGCGGAACTCAAAGCGACCACGGCGCAAGGAATGCGCGATACGTATATCAAACTCGCTTCCGAGAACGACGATTACAGCGTGGGTATTACTTTAACTCGCTTTAAGGCGGAATCGGTCGTCAGCAGCGCCGGCGCAAGCTATACTTCCTTCAATAACGCGCATAACTTTGCGTCTAAGCTTTCCGGTTATCTGAAATACCCGACGATCGACGAAATGGAGATCCATCTCTCCACCTCGATCGATCTTGCGATCTCGGGCGGCGTGGAAACGGTTACGATCGCGATGAAATCGCTGTTTGAAAAGTCGCTCGGACTGACCGAAAACGATACGGCGAACCTCATCGTGGATAACGGCGAAGAAACCACGAGATTGAATCTCAGGATCAGCCTCGAAATGTTCTTGGATTTGGCTGACAGCAGCAAAACCGAGCTTCTTCTCGAAATCGCGCAAGTGAACCCGTCCACGAATCAAACGACGCTTCTCATCGGTTTGTATTATTTGAACGCGAACGAAACGGCTTACGCGGCATTGCCGATGCTCGGTCTCAGCGGACTCAAAGTTACGGGGCTGGATCTTTCGGGCGTTTTGGCGGACGTGTTCGACATCAGTTTCTGGAACGATTACACGAAGTCGTCTGATTCCGCGGCGGAGGCGGCGGCAGCCGAGGCACCCGCGGAGGCCGCTGCTGCGAGCGACGGCGTAAAACTCAAAAACGCGCTTTGGCTCCTCCTCGGAATCGATACGGAAGACGAAGAGGCGATCCCCTCCGTTTTGCAAAACTACATCGATTTGATCAATAACACCGGATCGGATATGAAGACGGATTACGGAACGGCGGCGCGCTTTATTTTGTCGATGAGCAATTCGCAGATCGGCGTGGGACTCAACGTATCGATGTTGATGCTTTTGATCGATATGCTCGGCGTAAATATTCCGAGTTCGATCCTCGGCCCGATCGAAGATTATAAGAAAACCTTTAAGGCGGAACTCTATTATGACAATAACGACAGCGCTTCGCCTTCCGGTTGGTCGATTACGCTGAACGGTTATCTGAATAAAAAAGTTTCGGGAGACGATTTCGGAACGACGGGATCGAACTGGGTCGGCGTTACCGCCAAAGTAAACGGGGCGAAATTGCGCGTGGGAAGTCCGACGAATAGGATCGGAATCAATCAGAGATATGATTCTTCCGTCAGCACGCATATTTACCTCCCCGATTCCAAAAACGCGTCCGATACCTATGCCGGAAAATCGGGCGGGACCTTTACCTACTACGTCGGCGCGAGAAATACGAACTTCGACGGATACAAGCAGCTCGAAAACTATTCCGACATCATGCAGCTTGACGTTTTGAACTTCAAATTGAACGCGACTCTCGATTTCGCCGTTGCCGCGAATACGGGTTCGGGCTTATCGCTTGACGCCTATCGCAATCAGACCTTCGAGTTCTTCGAAGCGCTCGTGGAATGCATTCTCGGTTCGGAGAAAGGTTCGGTCACGGTTAAGAGAAACGCCGCGTCCACTTGGTCGTTTAATATCAATATCGACCTTGCGCTGAACTTTAAGAACTTCTCGAAGACCTGTTTCAAAATCAAGGTCAACTTCTCGGACGGTTATAACAACCTGACATTGTTGGGCATTTATTACGACGGCTCGACTTTGGACGAGGACGGCGGCAGTCTCTATCTCGACTTGTCCGATCTCGGATTCGTAAAACTGCGCGCGAGCGGTATCAACCTCGAACAAACTCTTTCGAAAGTTTTGGACGCCGATCTTAAAGAAGGCGGATTGACGATCATGAAAGACGTTCTCAAAGTCGAATCCATCGGAGAGATCATCGAAAAGTTGATCCGTGAAGCTACGAACGTTACGGAAGACGAAGAGGAAAGCGAGGAAGATGGAGAAGAATCTTCTTCCGCCGAATCGGATAAGGAGTACACGATCGATAACGCGAATTTGACTTTGACTTTGAAAGCGCTTGCCGCGGGTTCGAAACCGCAAACGCCCTACGAAGCTTCTCTCTATCTGGACGCCGGAATGCTTGAAAGATTCCTCGGACTCTTTAATATCCAAGAAGGCGTGGTCAGTCAGGCGATCGACAGGGTAGGCTTGCCGAAGACGATCGGCGCGACCCTCAAACTCAAACTGGACGAAGGGATCGACGAAATCGGCATTACGATCGACGCGCCCGAAAGATTGGGAACGAACACGCGTTCGAACACGATCTCGTTCGCGGTTTCTTCCTTCTCGATCGACTATACTTCTTCGAACTTCATGGCGTTGGGTATCGATACATCCGAGTACAGCGCGCTTCCGCTCGGCGGTGCGATCGGTCTTGCCAACCATAACGGTCAAAGCTGGCTCGGCAGTTTGCTCGAATCGGTTGTGGACGGCTTATATCCGCCCAAGGTCGAAACCGATAACGACGACGAGTTCAGACCGGATTCGATGCGCATTAAGATCACCCAAAATATGGATTACACCGACAAAGTCGGAACGGTGGTCTCGGGACAAAAGCGCTCCGTGCTTTTGCAACTTTCCCGTGCGGATTCCAAGTTTATACACGCGATCCGCGCAACGTTGTTCGACGTGTTGACCGATTACACCGATACGCCCGGTATCGTGAGCATAGGAAAGGATATCGGAATGATCGCTGCGGAGAATTACGCTTCGGGTATAGCGAGCCTTTTGTCCGACGCGTTGCAGATCATTGCGGGTCATATCGACAGAGTTTCGGTATTTTACAGTGATTCGGACTTGTATCTCTATATCCAGTTTAAGATCTCCATTATCTTCCTCGGAGATTACAGACCGGGTATCGACTTCAAGGTCGCGTCCATCGATATTTCGGATATGGTTTCCGGAAAAACGGTATCCAAGTATGACAAACCGGAACCCCTGGACGAGGAAGCGGACGATGAAGACGCGATCAAAGCCGCAAAAGAGCATCCGATCACGGGTATCGAACTCAATCTCGGATACGGTATGATCGACGAAACGACGGGCACGATCATGGAGAAATCCAAGCAGGACAGCGTTTTGCAAAGCGCTTACGGTCAAAACGCAAACAGCGGTATCGCGAAAACGGTCAGCAGCGTCAGGATCGATATCGACGCGCTTGCGCTGAAAGGCATCCTGGATTCTTTGAGCGAAATGATCGCCGAATTTACCGGAACGCCTGCCTCGGTTCCCGCACAAATGACCTATGCTACCTATCGCGGCATCCTCGGAATGCTGAAAGGCGCGATCCACGACGCGATCGATCCGGGCAATACCGTTACGAGAGTACTCGTTCGTCTTTTGAACGGCGCGATCGACGCGGCGATCAGCTCCGTCTTGGGCGATCAGGTCATCCACGTTCTTGCCAAGATCCTGCCTTTCATTACCTTGAAGCGCGGCGACACGGCGTACGTCCTCGTGGAATTCGACTCCAACCGATACGGCGGAACGTCTCTGTTCAGAAAGATCTTGCTCCGTATGGCGAATAACAGAACGGGCGAGTTCTATCAGATCGTTTTGACTTCGACGGGCATTCGTCTCGGCGTCGTGGACGAAAACAGCGTCACGATGGATTTTGACGGCAGCGTCGTAAGGACTCTCGGCGACGTGTTTAACATCGACCAAAATGGCGACGGCGTTGCGGATTATCTCGAAGATCTTCCCGATAAGGCGAAAGTCAAATACGTTTCCGGAACGCTCGAACCGCACGATGAAGAGGATACCGTTTCGATCGTATGGCAAGACAGCACCTTCCTCGTGGATCCGACGGGTGACGTAATTCAAGGCTCGACTCCGAACGCTTCGAACGCCGTTCCCGGATCGATCGCGCGCCCCTCGGACGGCAGCGATAAGATCGCCATCACCTATTATCTCCTCGGAAGCGTTTTGAATTACAATAAAGAAATTCCGCTTCAAGTTCCGTACAGCGCGATCCGCTTGCCCAAGTATGCGGAGATAAACGGCGTTTGGACGCCGATCATAAAAGGCGAGAACTTAGAACTCCCGCTGACCATTACGCCCGATAAGGTCAAAGATCTCGAAGACTATTTGCCGAAGATCATCAACGTTTACATGACGAACGGCTACGGCGAGAACGGAATGTATTACGCGTTTGACGGAACGGAAGCGGGCGGTCAAGTCGTTACTTGGGACGTCAGCGAAGTATCCGATTCCTACGCCGGAGGAAAATATAACCTGCATTTGACGTACGGAACGGGGGATACGGCGAACTATCACGTCGATATTCAAATCATCGTCACGCCGCAACCCATCTCCGAGATCCTCGGTTTCCGTTGGACGGAGAACGGCAAGCAGGTCAGCGGTAACTTCCTGACCTTCGCCGCGGGCGATCATCCGACCCTCCCCGATCGCGTTACGGCGGAATTCGGAACGATGGGCGTTCATGAGTACGAGATCCGCTGGACGGAATCCGACTTTACCTCGGGTTACGCGGGCGCGACCTATTATACGGACGCCTATATCGGAAACAGCGAGATCGGATATCATCTCTATCCGCATATTCCGATCGTGTTCAAGAGTGAGCTTATTGTGGATTACAAGATCGACGAAAGCTATACGTTTGAATTCGATCCCTATAAGGCGGCGGTGGACGGACTGCCCGAAAGTAAGAGCTTGTACAGCTATCCGCGTTATGTCGAACTTGCCTTTGAAGGAGAAACGGACGAATCGGGCGAGAGGATCTACAAAAAGACTCTCGTGGATTGGAATCTCGAAAACGTGGATAATACCTATCTCGGAAGCAACAGCTCGTATGCGACTTTCCGTTACGGAAACGAGAATATCGGATATCAATTCTTCCGTGTGTTCGTAAAGATCAAAGAGCGCGTGTTTACCGCGTCTATGCTCGATACGACCGCGCTCGATATCGTTACGGACGTCGATCCGATGTACTTGACCCGTACCGGCGATATCGTCGTTGCGGGTATCAAGGGTTCGAGCCGTATCGAAGGATACGATCCGACGGATGATAACAACTATCCCAAGACGGTCAAAGTTACTTACGACGCAGGCTCGAATATCGCTTACACCTTCTCGGATAAGGACGTTGAGTGGAATGCGTCTTCCGTTTCCGTTAAATACAACGCGGGCGTGCAATACGTCAGCTTGAAGGTCGGAAACGAACTCGGCGGCTATCAAACGATCCGCCTTCCCATTACGATCGAAGACAGATCGGTCACCGCGATCGACCTGACCTCGGTTCGCGCGAAATACGAATTCGATCCTTACGAGGAGAATGCGGTGGACGCGAAGTGGTATCCGGAAAACACCTCGGGCGGCAACAAAGCTACGGTCGTGTTCTCGTCTCAAAACAGCGGTCAATATCCGTTGACTTGGGATCTTTCGGAAGTGGATCAAAGCTACAAGGGCGGAACCTTTACCGCTTACGCGCGCGTCGGAACGGACAGCGCGGGCTATCAGCTCGTTCCGTTTACCGTCGTCGTAAAGAGCAAGATCATTAAGAACTTGCAGATCGAGGCGCTTTCCTTTGATCCGTACGACGAGTCGATCAACCCGCTCTCGATGGACGATTATACGGACGCTTCGGGCGCAACCGTTCATTCGCCTTACGTTAAGAGCGCGATCGCCGTCTTTAAGGACGACTCGACGCATACTTTCAGCAATTTGATTTGGGATATTACCGAAATCGGTAAGATCTGGAACTACAAAGGCGGAAGCTGCTTCGTTACCGTTAAATTCGGAAACGAGTACGGCGGCTATCAAACCTATTCCGTCCCCGTAACGGTTGCATGCCGCGAGATCGCGTCGGTTGAGCTGAACGAAGAAAACACCATTATCTTCGATCCCTATGGCGGCGTGGATCCGAGGCTCGAAGCGAATTATTACGAGCGCGTAAACGTTACCTTCTCGAACGGCGAGAAGGGCGTTGTGGACGTCATTTGGGATATCAGTAACGTGATCAACGGATACAGAGGCTTCAAGAGCGCTTCCGGTTCGGATCTCTTCGAGGAGTTCCCCGTGGCGATCCGCGCGGGTAACAGCGTGTGCGGTTATCAAACTTATACCGATATTAAAGTTCGCATTCTCAATCGCGAGATCGTAGGTTCTTCTATTACGGAGCAAAAATTGGACGTCTATTCGGACAACGATCTCGCCTCCGTCGTTACCGTTACCTTTAAGGACGGAACGGAAAGGTCGATGAACGTTTCTTGGATCAACGAGAATTACCGTACCGATATCAACTCGATCGACTTCCCCGATTGGGACGATCAAGACTTTACGGCGGACGCGCGCATCGGCGACGCGATCGGCGGTTATCAGATCATTACCGTTCCCGTTAAGATCTATAAGAGACTCGCGACCGCGCTTTATATCGATAACGTAAAAGTGTCCAAAGATAAAGCGAACGTTACGGACGACCTCGAAATCGATTACGAGCGTTACCGCATCGAGATCGATCCTTACGAGAACTCGTACGATCTGCCTTCGACCGTTCGCCTTGCGTTTAACGACGGAACGGATACCTATATCAACGCGGTATGGGATATGCGCAACGTTAAGATCGATCTCGAAGGCGGAGTGTACGGCGGATACAATCCGGATACGCACGGTGCGATCTTGAAGATCGGCAACGCGCGCACGGGCTATATCAACGTTGAATTTATGGTCGTCGTTAAAAACCGCGTGTTAAAGACGGTATCCGTGGGAAGCGGAAGGTACGTTCCCGCCATCTATTCTTACGACGTACAAACGGGACAAAAGGGCGATTTGATCTCCGCGATCGTAAACGACGCGTATCTCGATTCCGCTTTCCCGAACAACGTGTATCTCGAATTCAGAGAGAGAACGGGCGTAAACGCGCTTACGTCTTCCGCTCCGATGATCAAGATGATCTCGAATTGGAATCTCGAATATCGTAAAGACGCGAACGGCAATAACGTTCCCGTGAAAGCCTCCTTCTCGCTCGGAAGCGAAAAAGCGGGAGACAGAACGTACAGCTTTGACGTTTTGACCGTGTTCCGCAGTTTGACGGTTCCGGAGGACGTCGTCATTGAGATCAATCCCTACCAGATCTCTCTCCCGCAAACGTTGACGGTAAACGTCGGCGGCGCGGTCGGTTATAACTTCGAAACGGGCAAGTATTACGCGCTTACGCCCGACGTTTGCGGCTGTACCTGCGCTTCTTGCGTGGAGCGCGGCTACTGCGGAACGGTCGATCCGAACACGGGCGTTCTTACTTCCGATTGCGATTGCGGTTGCTCGTGTAACGCGATCCGTTCTACCTTCCGTCTCGATTGGAGCAAAGCGTCTATCGATTACAATTATCGCGGAAGTTACAGAGAAGACGTGCTCGTGTATATCGGAAATTCTTCTTGCGGCTATCAACCCGGACGCATTAAAGTAAGGGTCCTCGATAAGACGGTGCAATCGGTTTCGGTCGAAGAATTCGAGATCGATCCTTACGATTACAGCACCTTGCCGCAATCTACGAGCGTTACCTTTACCGATAACACTTCGGGCGAACTCAAATTGACCGCGAACATCTCGAACGCCGTCAAAGCGGAAGGAAACGACGCGATCGGATTCTTCCAGGGCGGCTTATATACGATCACCGCTTACCTGGGCGACAGAACGGGCGGCTATCAGGCGCAAAGAATCAAACTGAGGGTCAAGGACAGAACGATCAAAGGCCTTTTGATCGACGGCGTAAACGTTATGGAAGAAGGATTTACCGTAAAAACGTACGGTGAGATCGGTGGCTTAACGAAGAAACCGGACGAAATGTTGACCGTTCTCTTCGAGGGAGGCGACAGCGCGACTTTGAAAGTTCTTTGGTCGAGCGTTGCGATCGATTACGGTTATCAAGGCGCGGCATATACCAAGCTCGGACTTCTCGTCGGAAACGCAGAAGGCGGTTATCAGAGGGTGATCCTCGACGCCCGCGTGGAGCGCGCGGTCGCCCTTTCTGCCGTCGCGGAAGAAGGCTTCCTTTACAATACGCTCCTCGGCGCGGCGGGTCTCCCCGAAAACGTCGTGGTGGCGATGGATAAAAACAGCTACCTCAGTGCGATGACGTTGCCCGCGGTAGAATGGAGCAATACTTTCGTCGTGGATCGCGAAAACGGCGTTTACCGCTCGTCGGTAAAGGTCGGGAACGAGGTCAGCGGATATCAATGGATCCCCGTAACTTTGCCGCTCTCCGAGATCACGCTTTTGACGGTGCAGTCGCGCGTGTTCGAGATCGGCGCGTACGACTTGATCCGTACGGACGAAGAGGGCAGACTTTTGGACGGAAACGGCAATCTCTTTACCTTGCTTTCCGAAGTGGGAGAAGGGGTGTATTCCGAGCTTTACGTCAAATTGCTCGAAACGCCGGCGTATAGCTATTACGGCGGATTGTTCAGCGTAAAAGCGGAAGTCGGAAACGAGTTGACGGGCTATATGTCCGAAACGGACGATGGAAATGAAATTCTCCTGTCTGTCCGTGTAAACGCGCAACTGATCCGTACGCTTTACGTTGAGGATAACGGCTTGAAAAACATCGTGGAGTACTATAACTTGCCCTTGCCGCAAAATCCTTACGCGATGCCGAACGTTAAGAAGGGAGACAAACTCGTCGCTTTGATGCAAGACGATAGCTTTACCGAGCTTAGCGTCGTCGGCGTTTACTTTACGCAAGACGGCGTCAGACGCGAAGGCGTCAGTTACAGTGGCGGCTCGAATATCGTGTACGAGATCGTGGTGGGAGACGATGCGCACGGAACGCAAACCTTCTCCTATACGATCAGCGTGGCGGCGAAGGTCATCGATTCGGTACCGGAGCTTTCCGATATGTGGGTCGATCCGTTCAGCTATACTTTGCCCAAAGAAGTAACGGTGTACTTCAAAGACGGCGATTCCGCTTCTCTCCCCGCATTGTACGTTGCAAACGGCGTTAACTTCGACTCTTCACTCGTTCGTTACACGGGCGGCAGCTTCTCCGTTACCGCTTTGGTCGGGGACGATATGGGTGGCAGACAATCCGTTCCCTTTAAGCTGAACGTAAGGCAATCGCTCGTTACGGGATTGTATTCCGATACGCTGATCACGATCGATCAACTCGAAGCGCGCGTGCGCTTGCCCGAATCGCTCGTTTTGACAGTTCGTAACGGACAAGGAACCAAGACGATCACTTGCTCGGTGGAAAACGGTCTTATCGATAACGGGAACTGGACGGTCGCGCTGAAAGACGGTAAGTACGTTCTCGTTGCGCAGGACGGCAAAACGGGCAGCTGGATCTTCGAAAACGTGGATCTTACCTATACGGGAGGAACGTATTACGCAATTTACCTTTACGGAAACGAAAGATCGGGCTACCAAAAAGTCAGAGTTCCCGTTGAGGTCGTGGAAAAGAAGATCGATTACGAAAAACTGCAATACGTCAGCGCTCGTTCTTCGGGCGGCGTAACGTTGGCTCCGTTTGAAACCGTGATCCGCGCCGCGATCGGCGAGTACTTCGAATTGCCCACCGAACTTTGGATCACCTTCGAAGACGGAACGGGAACGGAAGTGGACGTAACTTGGAACACGGAGGGCGTGGATCTTACGAAAGCGGGCGTTTATACGGTCAGCGCGACGGTTCTCGAACAAACCGTCAGCGTAACGATTGAGATTACGGACGACCGCCTCGTCTATTCGGACGACGTCGTTACCTTGTTCGTCCTCCCGCGCGGAGGCGCTTACAGCCTGCCTTCTTCGATCCGTCAAACGATATACGTTAAGTCGCAGGCGGGCGGATTCACCCCGCAAAGCGAGCTTGCGCCCGAAATGAAGATCGATTGGGGCGTATTGCCCTCGTCTTCCGTAGAAGACAGTTACGAGCTTGAAGGCGTTATTTCGAACGGAACTTTCCGCTGGATCAAGAAGGTCAAGCTGTATTTCCATAGCAACTACGTTACCTTCATTCGCACTCTCGCGCCTTCCGAAGCCTTCGGTTCTGAAGAAGGCGAGAGAAGGGCGAAGGTTGAGGTCGGCTCTTCCTTTACCGCTTCCGATCTGCCCGAGATCTTGATCGCCGTTTACGACGGCGCCGCCGAGATCACCAAGACCACCGCGGCGAATTGGCGCGTATCTTACGCTTTGGACGCAGAAGGAAATATCCTGCCCATAAACGGCGAGATCAATGACCTCCGCGTTCTCGACACTTCTAAGGCGGGTTACCGCTACGTTTTGACCGGCGAGATCCTCGATCGGTACGGAAGGGAAGTTACTTTCGCAAACGGCGAAAACTTGACCTATACGGTCGAAGTATCCGAAAACGTCAATATCGCGGAAATGTACGCCGTTTCGCAAAACGAATTTATCTTCGGAGAGACTCGACACATCGAACTTTCTCTTGCGGTCGGCGTCAGCATTCAATCGATCGAGTATTTGAAAGACGGCGAAATCGTAGGCGGCGTCAGTTATGATCCGATAACGGGCGCGCTACTTGCCGATTCCGGCTATCCGACGGACGCGGGAGAATATCTTGCGCGCATTTGCCTTGTAGGTTACGAAAAGACGGCGGTCGTGGAAAGTCCGTATATTGTAAACGCAAAAGACGTTACAAGCGAGATCGTCGTGATCAATACTTTGCAACGCTATAAAGGCGGAAGCGAAACGTATGAATTGACCTACGGGACGAGGTCGGGCGGCGTGGCTCTCCGCGCGGTTTACTCCTTGATCGAGGGCGAGGCGGGAAGCCTTCTTGGCGGATTGCCTTGCGCGGTCGGAACCTACCGCGCCGTTATCTCGGCAAGCGGATTGAACTACACGGGCTCCGTCACGGTGGAACTCAAAGTTACCGAAAGCATAACGGTAAACTTCTACCGCGACGGCGCGAAGATCTCTTCAACGGAAGTCGGCGACGGTATGTACCTTGCGGGCGTTCCCACCCCGACCAAGAGCGGATTCGTGTTCGCCGGTTGGTATTATGACGAGGAAGGAGCGAATGCTTTCGCCGTATCGGAAAAGGTTTCGGCAAGCAATCCTTACGTTCAAGCTCTGACGCTTAACTTGTACGCAAAATTCGTTTCCGCGGAATGACAAAACGGCCTCGCGCAAGGCGCGCGAGCGCATATAAATAATAATATTAAGTATATTTAAGTTACTTATGCCCGACGGACATAGTACAATAGAAACAGAGGTAAACAATATGACGACTCAGGCTAAAAGAAGGACAAGATTCGGATCGATACTGATTATTGCGTTTGCGATCGTTTTTTTGATCGCAGTGCTATCGGTGTCTTTCGCTTTCCGATCTACGTTGACGGCGGAAGCGGTGGATTACGCCACGCTGTCTTACGAGGAGATAACGGAAGGTCTTCTTACGACCTTTACTGGCTTATCCGGTTCGCAAATGGCGGAAAAAGTCCCCGAGGACGGCATCGTGGATACGGCGGACGAATTTATGTATATTTTCTTCTCCGGCAACGCGATGACCTATCAGCTTACGAAGAATTTCAAGATCTCGGCTTTGTCTTGGTCGGAAAAGAACCCCATTATTCCGCAGGGTGCCGTGTTGAACGGGAATAACTGCACGATTTGGGCGAATCAAATCAATACTTCTCCGCTGACTCCGAATAACGTGGGCGGTCTTGCCGGCGAAAACTCCGGAACGATCATGAACCTCAATTATTATTACAGCGGCGGTTTGTATAACTCTTATAAAAGCGGATCGCGCGATATTCGAACGGGCGGAATGATCGGCTCTAACCTCGGCACGATCAATCACTGCACCATCGATTGCGGCGGCAGCGTCCTTTCCGCCCCGAACAGCGGCGACGTGGATAACGATATGTACAGCTACGCGGGCGGCGTCATCGGAACGCATTCCGGCATTCTTTCGAATTGCACGATCGTTTCGAGCGTGAACGTTACCGCGCAAAACTCTCTGACCGATAATACCAAAAAACACAACGTAATTTATGCCGGCGGCGTCATAGGGAATATTCTCGGCGGAACGGTTACTTCTTCCACGATCAAATCGGAAGCTGCCGTTACGGCTTGCGACATTACCGATACTTGGGATAACAACTCGACTTTTTTCAGTACGAAAACCGCATATAACGACAGTAAGCACGTTCACCCTGCGGGCGTCGTGTTCGGCGCGATCAATAACGCCGCGAAAGTAACGTCTTGTAACGTGGAATGCCTCGGCAGCGCGATCTCCTTCGGTCTTGTCGGTTCGAACAACGAAGGTTCGGTCGCCGGATCCTTTATCGGAATGGTGGAACCAAATTGCGCGGGAGCTGCTTTGACCGGAAACTTTGTCAGGATCAAATCCATGACCAGCGCATTCTTCCTTAAAGTAAACGATCCTCTTTCGATGAGCGGCGTTGCGGACGAACTTCTCAGCGGCAGGTGGGATCGTATCCGTTTCTTCTCGGGCGGCTTCGTCGGAAAGAGCCGTACGTCGAAAGGACTATCCATTGCGAATAACGTTATTTATATAGACGGAGACAACGGCATTGTGGAAGACGGCGTGGACTTCGATAACGAGTTCGACGCATTCGCCGGCCTCTTCTGCGGAAACAGCGATCTGGACGGCTTGATCGGAACGAATAACTGGCTCGTCAGGCGTCTTGCCGAATGCAATACGGATCGAGAAAGCAGAAATACGATGCTGACGTCGCGCATGAACCACTTGAATATCTTCGGTTCAGGCGGAATTACCGCCACGCCGACTTCGAGCGGAACCTCTATCACCATAAACGCCAAAGAAGATACCTCTCCGTTTTACGGTTGGACGAGCGAACCTTGGTCGGCAACGCCTACCTTTACCAAAACCAAGAACTATACCCTTTCGGGAAAGAGCGGAACGACGCTTTACGCGATGTTCGTTGATACCGATATTCGCTCGGGCGGCGAGCTTACGCAATTTGCTTACGACGTAAACCTCATTAAGGAAGACGTTTGGGCGCAACTCGGAACTTCCAATTCCGATCACCGCGCGTATTTCTCGGGCGCGCAAGGCGTAACGCTTTCCTGGCTGGACGTTAAAGTCGGCAATGACTTTACCGTTTCGAGCGGAACGCCCGTCATCGAAGAATTCAGAGGTAAATTCAATGGGCAAGGGCATACGATCACGTTTGCCGCGGGTTCCGAGATCTCGCACGATTATGAAAAGAAACCCGACAATAATAACGATGATGATCCTTATTACTCTGAATATAATACAGGACTGTTCGGAGAAAACTACGGAACGATCACGAATATCAATATCCGATTCGGCGCCTCGATCATGGAAACGAGCGGCGTGGAATACAAAGGCAATGCAGACGACTTGCCCAATAAAAAAGTAACATATGGTGACGAGAGCGAGATTAGTAATAACGTTTATACCTATCAAAATTTCGACGCGCAAAAGTCAACGATCCTTTCGCCCGATTCGCTGGACGCGAATTCTTGTTACGTTTATTTCTTTACCGGAAACGATTTCGATTGGACGAGAGGAACGAAAAACCCCGGCTATGTGGAGGTTGTTCCGTATAAAACCAAATGTATCGTCGTAACGGGGAACGTGGGCGCTCTTGTAGGTAAAAACGTAGGAACGATCTCGTACGTGGATCTCGAGATATCCAAATCCGCCTATATTCTCGGCGCCGCCGCAAATTCGAACGTGGGCGGATTGATCGGATTGAATATAGGGTATTTTAACAACGTAAACGTAACCGTTCGCGGAAAACTAAACGCTCGCGCGAAATATATGGCGAACGTCGGCGGCATTGCCGGACAGAATAAGCTGAGTACGTCTTTCGAAAACGTCAGCGCGTATATTGCGGGCGAAATCAACGTTGAGCATATCGCGACTTATCATAAAGCTTCGTATTACCTGTATGAAAAAGTCGAAGCAAAACACGGGAGCTTCGATATGGATGAGGACAATCTCATCGGCGGAAAACTTCAAAATTATCAAAATTCAGCTCCCAAGTATACATATGCAATTTTTGCCGAAAATCAGCTCGGAACGAAAACGGAGAAAATTTTCGGAGCGGAAAAGCCCGATCCTTCTTCGGGTATAACGGAGAAATTCGGCGGAGATTCCTTAATAATGCATTATCCGGCGGAGTTGTTCGGAGAGCAATCCGTAGGCGTGATCTTCGGGCGGAACGCTTACGCTTGCTCGCTCGTAAACGCCTCCGGTTCTTGCGGTATCAAAGGCGAGTTTAATACCGACACGATCCACTGCGATTCCACATATAACGTGTACGTAGGCGCGCTTGTCGGAAAAGTGCAAGACAACGCGCTCGTTACGTTCCAAAACGCTTGGGCGGTCATGCCGTACGAAGAGTATTTGAAAGAGGATAACGGCAGAGCGATCGTCGGAAACAAAGCGGGCGACAGCTCGAATTCCAGCGCAAGCAGAGCGTACGTGCAAACGACGATCGCGGTCGGTCGTCCGACGGACGGAAACATTGTGTTCAGCCTCGAATCCAAAGAGGGCGTTACGTTCTCCGGATGGTACGAGATCAAGAACGGCGTTCGCAAGATGGAAACGAACGGGCTGGACGGAAACGAGTTTACGCCGCCCAATCAAAACGAAAGCGGGAAACTCTTTATCGTGGAAGTCGTTCCTCTCCAAATCTTCGAAAAAGCGGATTTGATGAAAATCGCTTTATCCACGAACGAGGGAAGAACGTATGAGGGCGTGGAATTCAGTCTCGGAACGAATATCGTTCTCGATTCGAACTATACGCCGATCGGAACGGAAGCGAACCCCTTCCTCGGAAGCTTGAACGGAAACGGATTGACCGTTCGTTTGAATAACGTTTCGAGTTCGGCTACCCTCGCCGGTCTTTTCGGGTGCGTGGGTGCGCAAGGCGTCGTAAAGAACATAACGGTGTGGGTGGAATCCGCAACGGGTGCGGCTTCCGTTCAAGCGGCGGGCGCCGTGGCTGCGATCAACTGCGGAACGATCGGGCAAGATTCCGCTTCCGCCAAAGTATATGTAAAGCTCACCGCGCAACTCACGGGAAAGATCGTAGGCGGAGCGGTCGGCGAGAACCGTAATCTTTTGCAGAATACCGAAGTTCTCTTTACAAACAACGGCACGAACTACGGCAGATTGCATTCGCTCTCACCCGATATCGGCGACGAGGGGATCGCGGGAGGCGCGGTCGGATATAACAAGAAAACCGACGCGACGCCCGTTGTTAAAAACGTTATCGTTAATTTCTATTTGGACGCGGGAACGATGGGACTCGTTTCTTCGCAAAGGAAATACGCGCTTGGCGGCGTTATCGGGAGAAACGGGGCGGAAACCGCGGCGTATTCCGTCGTGTCGATCGTAAGCGCCGGTTACTTTATGAACGGTATGAACGGCAGCGACGGAGATAACGGAAAATATCGCGGTTATATCATCGGATATAACGAGTCCGTACATACCGACGCGCTTTGGTGCTTGTATCGCTCGATTTCCGCGGAGGGAAATTCCAAAACCGACCCCGCTTTCGGAAACCCGCTTTCCGTTTATCGCGAAAAGGGCGATTCCGCGCCCACCGTTTCGAACGCGGCGGTTTTGATGAGCGGAACGAACTATGACAAAGCCAATATTCTGATTCAATACGGAAAGGGCGAAATCAGCGTTTCGATCGTAAAATACGTGGCCTCGACCGGCGCGCTCGGCGGACAGATCCGATTTAATTCCGCAAAATACGCGGACAGTTCGATCTTAAAAGCGGACGATCCCGATTTTTACGATTACGTCGCTTCATTTGAAACGGGCGAACTCGTAACGGTTACGGACGGAAATACCGGAACGGTTTTCTCGCCCGCCGTGGGGCTTTCCGGAAAAGTTTTTTACGCGGGCTTCCAAAACAATATGATCTCGAACGCTTCCGATTATAACTACGTTGCGAACAAGATCAACAAGGATTACAGGCTGTACGTTCGTTATCAGATCATAAACTCCTTCAAGTTGGACGCTTCTTCCTCTGCCACGGCGATCGGCAAGGACGTCACCCATCCTTTCCTCGGAAGCTTAAACGGAAACGGGTTTACCGTAACGCTCGATTCCGATTCGGATATGCACGCGATCGTGAACGTGCTTGGAGAAAAAGATAAAACGCCGTATGCCGAAATCAAGAATTTAAAGGTACTTGTTCAGTCTGGCTCTCGAACGGTCTCGACTGCGACGGACGCGAACCGCGGTTTCTTAACGTACGACAATTACGGAACGATCTCCGGTATAACGATGACCGTCAGAGGCTATATCTCGAACGAAAAAGGAAACGGCGGCGCGATCGCGGGGCTGAACAGAGGCATTATAGAATCTTCGAACGTTACGTTTGATTTCGCGAACTATCTCGGAACGGAAGGCAGGGGCGCGATCCTCGGCAAATACGTGGGCGGTATCGCGGGTATCAACGAAGGCGTGATCGGAAGCAAAACGGCGAGCGCGGTGTTCGTATCGATCCTGACGACGAACGGGCAGCAAGGCGCGCTGTACGGTTCGACCGCCGCGGGCGGTATTGCGGGCTTGAACCGCGAAAACGGAATCATTCGTTCCGCGATCGTAACGGTAAAAGGCGTTCTTGCGGGCGGCGCGGTAGGCGGCGTAACGGGAATCAATCAGGCAACGATCGAAGACGCGATCGTTTCCGTGGAAAAAGGATCGATCTATTTCGCGACGAACTCATTCGGCGGTATTTCGGGCGAAAACGAAGGCGCGATCGGAAACGTTCGCGACGATTTCGACGAAGTCGTTAAAGCTTACGTTTCGGAAAGCCCGAGCTACGGAAGCGCTTATGCGATCCCCGTTGCCGGAACTTTCTCTTATACCACCGCCGCGAGGAAAACCAAAAACTTCGGCGTGATCGTGGGGGTTAACAAAGCGAACGGACAGATCTTCTCTTGTCTTGCCGAACTTTCCGCCTCGTCTTACGCGGAAAACAGCGCCGGTCTTCTTGCCGGTCAAAACTCGGGCGGAATTTCTTATTCTACCGCGGAAAGCACGAACGGCTCCGCTTTGTCCGCGAAGTTTGCGGGCGGCGCGGTAGGCGATCATTCGGGAAGTTTGGTTGACGTTCTCGTTACGATCCGCGGAAATGTCGGATCAAGCGCGGAAGGCGCGAACGGCATCGTAAAAACGACCCACGCGGGCGGTTTTGCCGGTCGCTCCACGGGGTTCGTTTCGAACAGCGCGGTTACTTGTTACGCCGATTTTTACGGCGACGCGACGGGTCTCGGCGCTGCGACGGCTCCTTCGGGAAGCGCGACCAACAGCTGGATCCAAATCAGCAACGCGACCGCAACGCCCACCTCGGGAAGCGAAGATACCGGTTTTAACGCGATCCGCGTTATGAACGATACGCTCCTTCGCGTTACTTTGAACTATACCGTAAATCTCTTTACTTTCCGCTCGATGATAAACGGCGTAAAGGGTTGGTACACGGATATTTCCGCTTGGGATGATAACGATGAGGGCGTATTGACCGAAGGTCTCGTTAATACTTCGACCTATTCGCCGAAGAGCAGCGTTCAAAACTTGAATATCCATCTCAGCTATACCGAACTTCGCATTACATCCGCAAGCGGGCTTATCAATCTTTCGAATTTGATCAACAGTCGCGATTATTACAGGGGCGTGCTCTTCGTTCTCGATAACGACGTTCAAATCAACCGAAACGGGATCCTGCGCCCGATCGGTTCCGCAGAACATCCCTTTAACGCGATCTTTGACGGCGGCTATCACAAGATCACCTTCGCGTCGGGCAGCGCGATCAGCGGAACGGAATATACGGGGCTTTTCGGTTATACATCCGCTTCTTCCGTCGTTCGCAATTTCATTCTCGATATTGAAGAAGGCGTTACGATCGGCGGCGTAAACAGCTTTGAGATCGGCGCTCTCGCCGGGAGAAGCCTCGGAGAAGTCAAGAACGTGTTCGTGAATTTGTCGTCCGGTCTCGTTTATAACTCGCAGGCGCGCTATGCGGGCTCTTTCGCGGGTTATGTTTCGGGCGGAAACGCGATCAATACTTGGATCAGCGTTTTGAACGGAAAAGATAAGATCGTCGGAAACGGAACGGAAACGGAGTTCTTCGGCGTAAATAACATAGGCGTTCTCGGATTCGGACTGACGAAAGTTTCCTTCCTCTCTTCTTACGATCGCGATACCGATCAGGATATTCGCGTTAAGTATTACGTCCCGAATGGAGAAGGCGGAAACGCAACCTATAAGAGAACTTGCGAAGCTTATTTCGAAGGATTCGGCGGTTGGTATTCGGATATCCGTTCGGGAGAATTCGCGATCGCGATCCCGAATTACGAAGCGATCATCGGCGAATTGACTTACAATGCGGACGATCTCGACGTCTCCCTTTCCACTGCGTATAACGTAAGCAACGTAAGGGTCATTCTCTCCTTTATCAATCTTTCGATTGCAGACGAAAAGGATTTCGTTCGTTTTGCGAGCGATATCAATACTTACGGCGACCAAGGCGCCAAGTTTACCCTCTTGAACGACATTACCGTGGATTTCTCGCAATGCGAATCTGTCGGTAGCGCGGAAAGACCTTTTACCGGACTGTTTGAAGGAAACGGCCACGTGCTCAGCGTCGTTGGCAGTATGATCAAGAGAGATTATGCCGGTGTGTTCGGTTACGTAGGGCGCGGCGGAACGGTCAGAAACGTGCATATCAAAGTGATCGGAGAAAACGTTAAGATCGGAGATAATTCCACTTTGTACGCAGGTATCGGCGTCGCGCTTTTGAGAGGCGAACTCAGAAACGTCGTCGTTTCGGCTCGCGCGGACACCGTTGTGTTTACGACGCAAGGGTTGCCTTCGTCCGGCGGTATTGCGGGAAGGGCGGAGGACGGCTACTCTATCAATAACGCGTGGCTCGTTCTTGCGGAAAACGCAACGGTATTGAATCCCGTCGGTTTGGATACCTACTATATCGAAAACCGCGCGACGAAGGGCGAAGGCCGCGTTATGCAGCAAGTCGGCGTGGGCTCTTTGATGATCGAGATCGAATCGGACGGAACGAAGATCACCTTCGATTCCACCGAGGTGGATGAAGACGGTCGCGACGGATTTTACGGTTATATCGATAACAATAACGTAACGGACGAGGTCGTTACCCCGATCCACGACGGCGGAGCCGGTTCTTCTATCTACGTTTGGACGGTCAAACCCGGCGACAGCGTCAGCAACGATATGCTTGCCGTGTTTATCAATAAATACGTGTCGAGCTTGGACGATCTCGAACGCGTGTCGCAAAACGTGCGCCTCGGAAGAAACTATCGCGGAATCACTTACGAACTAACGGCGGACGTTACGCTTTCCGCCGAAGGATTCGAGCCGATCGGCGGCGAAGTCGTTACGGGAAGCGGAACTTCTTTCCTCAATTACGTGGAACGCGATTTCATCGGCGGCTTTGACGGGAAAGGCCATACGATCACGATGCCCGAAGGGCTTGTTATCGGCGCGCGCTATGCGGGTCTTTTCGGAAGAGTGGGCGAAAGCGCGAGGATCAAGAACCTGACGATCCATTGCAAGAGCCGTCTCGGCGTTGATACCGGGGTCAATACGACGCGCACGATCTACGCGGGCGTTCTCGCCGCTTATGCGCTCGGCGGAAGCTATCAGAATAACGTTATCATTCTCGATAAACTCTCTTCGCTTTACGGTTCTGTCGGAACGGGTCGCACCTTCGGCTATTTGCCGAGAAGCGCGGGCAACGTCGCTTCGAATTGTTGGGTCGTTTCGTATAACAGCAAAGCGAATTACGAATTGAACGCGGAAGAGATCAAGTTCAATCGATCGTTTGTTTCCGCTTCTTCCTATGCGGACGAAGGTGCGAACCAAGGCGGCGTTAATAACATAATGGTCGTTGCCGCGGGGCAGGTGGGAGTGATCCGCCAGCAAAACGACGCTTCTTCCTTCCACTTTACTTACGGCGGGACTTCCTATTGGTATCCCTTAAACGAGTTCTCGGGAGACAGAGCGGCCGCGATCGGCGCTACGGGCGGGCAGTACTCTCCCGATAAAACGCTGACGCGCGAAGGCTTTAACGTCAGTTTCCTGAACAGCGAGATCTCCACTCTGCAAGGGCTCAAAGAGTATGCGAAGAACGTAAACGACGGTTACGATTTCTACAAACTGACCTTTACCTTAACGCGCGACCTCGTTATCGGAGAAGGAGACGGGTTTGAAGCGATCGGAAACGAAAGATCGGGAATGAACGGCGTCTTTGACGGGCAAGGTCATTCGATCCTCTTATCTTCGGGCGCCGTGATCGGAGGAAAGTACGCGGGTATTTTCGGATACGTCAAAGAAGACGGAACGATCCGCAATCTTCGCATCGCGATCGAAGGCGCGCTCGGAAACAACGATTATACTTCGACCCAAGTCGAAATGGGTGCGGTCAATACCCTGTTCGCGGGCGCGATCGCCTATAATAACGGACAGATCGAGAACGTGATCGTTATTTCTTCCGGTGCCTCGCTTCGCACGCTGAACGGCGTTTCGGGTCTCGTAATCGGATACGACAATACGAACCTCGTAAGGAACGTGTGGGGATTGATCGACGCGTCCGATCTCGTTCTTGCAGTCGGCGAAGCCGGCACGGGCGATACTTCGGTCAACACGATGAAGATCGTCGGTATCGGAACGATGGACGCCTCTTTTAGCGACGTGGCGCACGGCGATTACAGAGTCAAGTTCGTTTCCACTTCCGCGGTCCCCGTTATGGGCTGGTTCAAGTCCTTTGAAAAGAGTTTGCAGATCTCCGAAGCGATGCTCTCCGGCGGTGAGCTGCGAAACGGCGACGCGGGCTATCTCGTGGCTCCGATCGGCGAAGCCGCCGCCCGCTACGAAGTCGCCGTCATCAAAACGACGATCGAGAACGCGGAAGAACTCATCGCGGTTGCGGAAGACGTAAACGTGGGCGGCTATTCTTTCGAAACGTTGATCTTTACGCTCGGCGCGGATATCGAGATCCCCTCGATTACGACGGGCCGTTACGTTTCGATCGGAACGGAAAAATATCCGTTTAAGGGAACCTTCTCCGGAAAGCTCGGAAACGAATATCATTCGATCACGATCCGCGAGAACTATTCGATAAACGGTATTTTCGGCAATAACGCGGGCGAGATCCGCGATTTGATCGTTCGCGTAAGCGGAACGGTCGGCGAGGTAACGAGTTCTTCCGATCATATATACGGAACGGTCGCCGCCGTCAATAACGGCGTTATTACGGGAACGTTTGTTGAGATCAAAGAAACGGGCAAAGTCGTCGGATATACGGCGGGCGGCGTCGTAGGAAGAAACAACGGAACGCTGAAAGATTCCGTTGTCGTAGTAAAAGGAACTATCCTTGCCGAAAGCCGCGAAGGAAATACGATCTCCGCCGGCGCTCTTGCGGGTATCAATTACGGAACGATCGAAGGCAGCGAGAATTTCGAAGAATGGATTTCGCGCGGGCTACTTCCCAAGGCTGCGCGTTACGCAAAAGAAGGGAATGCCTTCGTTTTAAGGCAGTACGATCTGGAAGCGAACGCGTTCTTGTACGGAAAAGTGTCCGCTCTTTCCGGCGCGCAAGGCGGCGTAGCAAATGCGGGCGGCGCGATCGGAAATAACTATCAAGGTTCCGCGAGCTATCTTATTACGTACGTTATGAAAGGCGGACTCGTGGAAGCGAATTCCCTGACGAAAGACGGCGCGCGCGCAGGCGGTCTCGTCGGTTATACGCACTCTTCCGTCAACCACAACGTTGTCTTCTTGTTCGGCGACGTTCTTTCTCCCTCTCTTGCGGGAGGAACGGCCGGTTACTTGGACGGCGTAACGGCAATGAACGTTTGGCAAGTTACGGATAACCGCGTAGTGGAAGCGGCGGGCGCCGGAGCGAAATCCGTAAATACGTTGAACGTAAAAGGAAACGGAACGGTCAAAGCTTCGATCGATACGACGGCGAAGAGCGTTCTCTTTACCAATATGACGGACGATAACGGCAGTAAGCTGGACGGCTGGTATCTCTCTTCGGGGATCCAAGTGGACGCGGCTACGGGTAACGTGGGCGAAAACGAAAATACCTTCTTGCCTAAGAGCAACGTTCAAAATAAATACGTTATGGTCGTGTTCGTCAATACCGAGATCCGTACGGCGCAAGATCTTGCCGATATGGCGTCTTCCGTCAGCAGCGGACTTTCGGGCGAGGATATCGTGTTTAAGTTGATGAACGATCTGACTCTTTTTGCGGGAGACCTGACCGAAAACGTGGGAAGCGAGAACTATCCGTTTAACAACGTGTTCGACGGGCAGGGATATACGCTGACCGTAAACGACGGCGCGATCCCGGGAAGCGAGTACAGAGGAATCTTCGGTTATACGGGCGGCGCAAGTTTGATCGAAAACTTAAACGTCGTCGTAAAGGAAGGATCGTACGGTTCCGAAAGATCCTTGCATACGGGCATACTCTCCGCTTATGCGCAAGGTTCGATCAAAAACGTTTCCGTAACTCTGGAAACGAACGCGAATCTCATGGGTCAAGCGGTCGGTACGATCGCGGGTTATTCACTCGGAGCGGTGGAAAACGTTTCCGTCCGTTTGGAAGGTTCGATCAAAGCGTTCGGCAGCTCGAACACGAACGTTGCGGGCGGCGTGATCGGCGTTAACAACGGATCTTTGGAAAAAGTCGCTCTCGAGATCCTCTCCGGCGCTTCTATCGGCGCGGAAGGTTCCGCAATGGCGTACGTTGGCGGCATAGTGGGCGAAAACTATACGGGGATCGCCCGCGCGACGGTCGCTTATGCGGGTCAAATATCCGTTGCCGCTTCGATGAGTCCTTACGCGGGCGTCGGCGTCGGCTTGAACCTCGGATATCTCGATAAATGTTATATCGAAGTTCTCGGCGGAACGATCGAAGGCGGCGTCAGCGGCGGCTTTATCGGAAATAACGTAAACGCTTTGACGGATAGCTTGATCAAAATCGTAAATGGTTCTCTCGGCGGAAGGGACAGCGCGGTCGGTGCCTCTCTCGTCAGGGACGAAAGTAAAGTCAATAACGTTTGGGTCTATACCGATTCTTTGAGCGAGATCTCGAATTGCGATCTCATAAACAATATGACCTTTGAAGAAGGTTTGCTCCTTTCCTGCCCGACGGCGGCGGACGTCCTTGCGGGCAAGATCTCCTTTACCGCGAGCGTTTCGGATCTGACCGATTCTTTTGCGATCTTCGCCGAGATCCGAGATGGAGAAGCGAAGGTCGGTTCGGGCGCGCACGTTAAAAACGCGGTTTACGACGGATCGGATCTCTCGTACGTCACCTTCGACGAAGACTCGGACGTCGTTACATCGAGGCGCGTTTCCGGCGTTTCGGCTATGCTTTCTTTGCGGAAAGCGATCGGCAGCGGAATGGAACTCGCCGCTTTCTCGAGCGCGGTCAACGGAGGTGCGTACGCGTTCCATAACGCCGTGTTTACGATTGCAAGCGACTTTGCGCTTCCCGCAAACGAGCTTTTGCCCGACGGTTATTTCCGAGCAATCGGAAGCGGGGAGGCGCTCTCGTCGTCCGTAACGATCGAAGGATGGCATCACGTTATTACCGTGGGCGATACGACGCTTACGGGCGGCTTATTCGGAACGACTGCCGCCGCCATTCGAAATATCGGGTTGCGCCTTACGAAAGAGGAAGAAAACGCTTGCTTTGCGATGAAGAACGACGGCTCGATCCGAAACGCGGTCGTGTATCTCGAAGAAGGGGCGGAAGTCTCGGGCGCTCTGTTCCAAAGAGACGGTTCCGGCTCGGCGGATAATCTCTTCGTCGTAACGCGCGTAGATTATGCGCTCGGCGTAGGATCGAAAGAATATGCGGTGATCCGCATAAACGGCGTAGGCAGCGTTGTCCAAGGCGGAAACGACGCAATGATGTTTTCCGCCGAAACGGACGGAACGATGATCTTTATCGGTTGGACGAGAAACGGTTCGATCTTCTCTTCCGATCCTTCTTTTGCGTCTTCGAACTGCGAAAAAGACCTTTATACGGCGGAATTTGTTTCCACTTTGATCGACACGACCTATAAATTGACCGTTCTTTCCGACGCAGCCGCGCTCGGCTATACGGGCGAAGGCGTAACCTTTACGCTCGGCGCGGACGTCACCGCTCCCGCACCTCTTTCCGGGTTCAAGACGAATGCGTTCAAAGGCGTTTTGGACGGCAACGGTTATTCGCTTATTTTCGAAAGCGGATTTACGGATAGTGCGCTCGGACTTTTCGCCGGCACGATCAAAAACGTCAGAATGGATCTTTCGAACCTTGCTTCCGGCGTTAAGATTTTCGAAGGCACGGCGAAAGTAAACTTGGAAAACGTCGTGTTCGTGGAAAACCGCTCGGTCCTCTCCGTGGGAGCGCCCGTCAGCGCGAAGAACGTTTACTTTGAAACGTCGAACGCTTCTTTGTACGAAGCGTTCAAATCGATCGCGGCCTATCGCGAAAGCTACTCCATTATTTACGGGAACGGACTCGGCTCGATCGCTTATTCCTTCGGAGATTCGATCGGCGCCACGGCGGCGGATACCGAATCTCAGGTCTTCGCGGGCTGGTTCGGCGAGCTCGGAACCGTTCATGGATCGGTTTTCCGCGAGAAGAGATTGGAGCTTTCTTCGCAAAGCGGAAACGGCTATATGCTGAATTACGTGAATCGCACGCTCTCTTCCGCGAACGATCTCGATCGCCTCTCGACGGCGGTTCTCGGCGCGTTTGATTTCGACGGTATTACCTTCCGCGTCGCGGACGGCGGATTTACCGTTTCCTCTTCGCTCATGACCATCGGCAGCGAAACCCATCCGTTCAAAGGCAGTATCGAAGGCGGCATAAACAGCGTGATCCGCTTTGCCGCGGATACCGCCCCCTTGATCCATACGTTATACGGCGCTCTGAAAGACGTTGCTTTCGAATTTGAAAGCGGCTGTATCGTAAAGGGAGCGAGCCCCTGCCTTGTAAGGATAAACAGAGGCTTGATGAGCGGAGTCGTCGTCTTGGCTTCGTCTGCCGATCCCACCTTTGACGGCGGCTCGGCGCTTTGCGGTATAAACGGCGGCGAAATGAGAAATTGCTGGCTCGTAACGGGAAGCAAGGAAAGCGCGGTCGGAGAGGGTAGCCTCATCGGCGTAAACGAGATCCGCGCGGACCTCAATACTTTCGTTTCCGTAACCTATCAAAAAACCGGCGTAGGTACGAGAGTTTCTTTCGAATTTATGCCGCTCGTAGGTCATTTCGTTTGCTTGTATGATTACGAAGGGAACGTGGTATTCCCCGGCGCTTATAACTACGGAACCGGATTCTATACTTCTCCCGAAAGCGCTTCCGGACAAAAATTCGAGGTCAGAAGCATTCGTTCGATCGCGAAGGAAGACGAACTCGTGTATCTCGGCTACCTGACGGCGGAAGGCGCGCTTGCGGAAGGAAGCGTGATCTCGCTTGCCGGCGATCTGACCGTTCGCCGCAACTTGACCCCGATCTATTTCGACGGGATCGTTCTCGATCTTGCGGGATACTCTTTGACGATCAACTCGATGGGCGACGGGAATTTGTTTACGGCGCGCTCGGAAGACGGTACGTTCCGAAACGGCGTCGTGTACTTAAAGAAAGGTTACAACGGACTTTCCGTAGCGGGTGCGAAACTCGAAAATATCGTTCTTTCCTTGTCCGATTCCGGAATGATCCTTCCTGCTTACTCGGTAAAGGGCGCGATCGTTATGACCTTCGATCAAGCGTATAAAACAAGCCTTACCGCGGAAGCGGGCGATTATGGTTTCGTGTATTACGAAAAGGGCGCGATCCTGAACGCTTCCTTCTCGAACGGAACGCCCGTCTTTACGGGATCGGATAACGACGCGTTCTATTTCAGCGCGATCGTATCTCTCTCGGAGACGGAAAAAGAGGCCGTTTACGCGCCTTCTTCCGTCAACGATCAAACCGATTTCAACAAACTTGCCCGCGCAAACGAAGTTTCTCCGAATCACCTCGCCGGTTCGTCGATCACGATAACGTCCGACTTCGCGGCGGACGGCAATACGCTGCTGCCTCTTCTCTCGTTTAGAGGCGCGATCTCGGGCGATAGGACGATCACGATTACGGGCGGCTCCTTCCCGAGCGGTATCATTACCTTAGGCGAAGGCGGCTCGATAAACGGCGTGGCGCTCGCGCTCAAAGGCGTTTCGCTTTCCTCTTCCGCCGTTCTCGGAGAGAATATTTCCCGCGTTGCGGTCATCGCTTATCACGGCGCACTTTCCGAAACGCACGAAGAAGAAAAGTCGGCGTATTTGAACGTGTACGGCGAAGGAACGATTTCCGTTCAATTCGGCGAAACGCTTCGTTATGAAGCGACCACGCTCGGCAATTACGCGCTTCGCGCTTGGAAAAATTCTTCGGACGCGGAAGTAAATCAAGATGAGAACGGCGATCCGTTATCGATATACGAGGGAAGCGAGCCCGTGTCGGCGTACTTCGCGCTCCGCTATCTCGTCAGCGTTCGTTATATTGGCGTCAGCGAAGACGAAATCAAGAACGAAAGCGCGAATATGCCTTCTTTCAGCGGACTCGGCGTGTATTTCGCGGATGAACTCGAAGCTACCGGAAACAAAATAGAAGTTAAGGTCAAAAACATCGGTTCCGGCTATATGTTCTGGGGCCTCGGCGCAACGACCGCGTTCGAGACCGTTTCGAAAGACGCTTCCGACGCTTGGAAGTATTCGATTTCCTGGACGGCGGGACATTACGATATCGTTTTGACCGCGGAACTTTCTTCCATTCCGATGGAATGGGTCTCCGAGACCTATCGCGCTTCCGCGATCGCATCGTCCACCGATTCTCTCAGCGCGATCACATCGCGCGCCGAAAGCCTCGGTTACAGCGTCGTTTATTCCTATTCGCCGCTCGGGGCGACTCCGCCGCTCGTAGGCGGACTGCCGTATCATGCGGGTAACTACCTGATTTCCTATCGCGTACACGCGGGTTCAAGACAGCTTTGCGACGCGTTCTCGGGACTTGAAATCCTTCCCGCCGAGTTGACCTTTAAGAGCTTGGCGATCAAGGATAAAGTGTACGACGGAACGACCCGCGCGGAACTTCTCCCCGGCAGTATGATCATTGACGGCTTCAAAGGAAACGACGAAACGTTCGTATCCGTTTCGGGAATTGTTTTCTCGTTTAAGGACGCAAACGCCGAACAAGGAAAGCTCGTATATGTCAGCGGAGACGCAAAACTCGTTTACGATCCCGAATTTGACGAAAGCGGCGCGAATCAATTCGCCTATCTCGATTATGTCTTTGACGGCGGATCCATTTCTTCCGCGCAGGAAGGTTTGATCCGCGCGAATATCGAGCGCGCGACCCTGGAACTTGAAGTTTCCTCTATCGAAGTCGATTATCTCGCGCAATTCGAAGGAGCCGCCGTATTCTATCCGACCGTAAAGAGCGGACTTCTCGAAAAAGACAGAGCCGCCTACGAAGCGGTCGCTTCCACCTTGATGACGCGCGAAAGATCGAATGAATTTGACGCGGGAGCGTATCGCATAATCGTGGGCGACAACCTCGCGCTTCCGAACTATAACGTTGTCATGACGGGTAAAGAAGCGTATTACATCGTTCGTCCTACCGAAGTTAAGATCTTCTTCGATCTCGACGAGATCGAATACGGCTCTTCTTCCTTCCGCCCGAAATATCACGTTTGCGACGGAACGGAATGCAGTAGCGGTTGCTCGCATAAGGGGATGAGAGAAGGAGACGAACTGTACTTCGATTCCATCGTTTATAACGCAGGCGGAACGCTTTTGCCTTCCGAAGAACGTTACGACCTCGTATGCCTCTTCTCCGATCGCAATAAGAATTACGTCGTATCGGCGTCGGACGGTTACGAGATCGAGGGCGGCAGCGCCAAGGCGATCCTCAAAGCGGAGAATGTTTTGCGTGTTACTCCGAAAAAACTGTACGTCGTCGCGGATGAAGATAGGAACGTCAAGTTCTTCGGAAAGAGGAACGAAACCATTTACGCTTCGCTTTCTCAGGGCAATTCCTTCGTGGAAAGATCGCATAAACTCGTTCTTTCGAGAGAAGAAGGAGAGAGCGTCGGTCGATACGCTCTTCGCTATGGCGTTACGGACGCGAACGGCGAGGATATCAGCGATCGTTACGAGATCCTATCCGTTAAAGAGGGCGGATATTATTACGAGATCAAGAAAGTCGCCATTCGCCTGAAACCCGGAAAAACGACGGTCAATTACGGAACTCCCGTCAGCTCGATCAAGTACTCAACCATCGTGGGCGACGGTAGCATTACCGTTTCCGATCTTTACTTTGCGATGTTCGGAACGGAAAAGAAAGACGCGACGCTTTCGGATGTCGGCGTAAGAGCCATCGTCGGATTTGACAGCGAAACGATATTGAACGTAGGCGAATATGACGCAGTGTTCAGCGCGGAACTCGTATCGGACGAAGCGATCAAATGTATTTCGGGCGTAACGATGCAAAGCGGACAACGAATGGTCATCGTTACCAAGAAGTATCTGACCGTAACGATCTCCGACTTCACCAAAACGTATAACGGCGTCAGCGATTTCAGAGAATCCCTCGTCAGTTTCAAAACGGAAGGACTGCTCGAAAAGGATAAGAGCGAGATCAAGGTCGTGTCCACCGGATACGACGTCCAAAACGCGGTTACGGTCGGCAGCTATAAGATCAACGGAACGTTTGCCTTGCAAGCAACGAAGACGGGAGACGAAAGCCTCGTTAACAACTATTTCATTCAGGTCGTTTCGGGTAACTTTATCATCAATCCCGCTTCGGTCAGCATCAAAGCGGAAGTCGGATATTATGACGATCAAGGCTCGTTTACTTCGGCGTCTATCGAAAGAGGAGATCTCGAATTCTTTAATACGATCTATTACGGAGATAACAAGGCGATCCTGCGCTTTACGATCGAAAAAGGAGGCGCTTTCATAAACGTTCCTGCGGGCAGCAGCGACAAAGAAGCCTCCGACGCGATCGCGTCCGCGCTTAAAATCTCCTATAACAAGCTTTCGAAGCTCGTGCCTTCCGACGGCAAAAAGACCATCGACGAGCTTGGTTTGATCTCTGCGAATAATAACGTTAAGGCAACCTTTACCGCGAGCGTGACGGTCGCGCCCGTGTCCATTATCGTTCGCGTTGTTCCCTCCGAAAAGGTGATAGGCGAAGTGGACCCCGGCATTTCGTACGTTTTGATCGCGGAAGATCCTTACGACGATTTCAAGGAGATCAAGAATTACTTCGACCTTGCGGACGGAACCTTCGTCGTTTCGATTACGGGAGACAGAACGGAGGGCGAAACGCTCGGCAGCTATCATTATTCGAACGTGAAGATCGACGTTGTAAACGCCTACTCCGGCGAATCCCTCTTCGATACTTCCACCGATACGGGCGCGGCGTTTAAGGGAAATATCTCGAAAGAAGGTGTGTCGAACGCAAAACTCGAGATCCGTCAAAAGTCTTTCATTAAAACCACGATCGGAAAGATCGTGATCTACGGAGGCGCCGTTCTCCTTCTTGCGGCGGGAACGGTGGTCGCGATCATCTTGATCCCCAAGGCAAGAAAAAAGAGAAAACTCTCTCCGAAACCCAAAAAGCCCAAAAAGAATAAAAAGAAAGGGGAAAAGGACGAATCGGAGAAAGAGAGCGAAAAGGGCGCGGAAGAAGAAACGAAGGCTGAACCCGAAGAGACGGGAGAAACCGTTTCCGAAGGCGAAAGCGCGGGCGAAGGGCAGGCGGAAGAGCCGTCCGAAGCGCCGTCCGAAGCGCAAAATTCGGCGGAAGATCCCGAAAACATCGCCGATTCCCTTGACGGCGAAGAAAAGGAAGAGCAATAATGAAAGCGTAGGGCGGCGGAAAAGCCGCCCTCGTTCCCTCGGAGGCAAAAATGACCAAAAGAATTAAGATCACGTCAAAGGATATTGCGGTTGCCGCTTTGTTTTTGTCCTTGATCTTGCTCTTCGTATTCGTACCGATCAATTTTATGGGGATCGACGTTGCGTTTATTCCCCTGATCGCGATCTTTATCGCGGCGGACGTGGAAGGGTTTGGAATGGGACTGTTCTCGGGGCTGTGTTTCGGACTTGCGTCTTTGACCTCGGCGTTTCTCCGTCCGGGGCTTTTATCCCCGATTTTTTATAATCCTCTCGTATCAATCGTGCCGAGGCTCATCATTCCGATCTCCGCTTATTTTGCGTTTAAGCTCGTTAAGAAACTTTTGAAAAACAGAAGCGACGACGCAAGCACGTTTATCGCAAGCACGGTTTCCGCTCTTTGCGGCGTCGTAACGAACACGGCGCTCGTCGTATCCATGATGGCGGCGTTTAACTTTGGGAAGACTTTCGGCGGCGTTACGATCGGAAAAGCATTTCTTGTCAGCCTTCTCGGCGTAAATTTCGTGATCGAACTTGCTTCGTGCGCGCTTATTACGCCCATCGTTTGTACGGCGCTCCGTTTGGCGCTCGGGAAAGACAAGAGAAAGAAAAAGTCGCCCGCTGCCGAGGACGCGGCGGTGAATATGCCGGAAGGGCAAGAAGCCGCGCCGACCGAAAAAGGGGAAGAGAAAGAATAAAAAACGAAAGAATGGATCCTATCGATCGTTTACGGGAGACCGACGGACGTTCCGTCGGTTCTTTTTTTTGAAAAAAATCATTTTGCAATAAAAATAATGCTTGCAATTTGAAAAGTCGCGTGATATGCTTAAATAGCCTAACTGTAAGTGACGGTATCTTTTTTGCGTGAAAAAGTGCCGTTTGAGAGGAAAAATCGGGCTAAAAAAGTGATTTTTTAACGGAAAATCGGCGAAGGAGGAGGTTATGAAAGAAAAATATCTCGAAATCGAAGCATTATTTTTATCCAAATACGCAACGCCTTCTTCGAGTTCCAAAGGGCGCGAGATCCCGATCCCGCCCTGTCCGCTTCGAACGGAATTTCAGCGCGACCGCGACAGGATCATTCACAGTAAGGCTTTCCGCCGCCTGAAACATAAAACGCAGGTTTTTATCTCGCCCGAAGGCGACCATTACAGAACGCGCCTTACGCATACGCTCGAAGTTTGTCAGATCGCGCGTACGATCGCCACGGGGCTTTGTTTGAATCCCGATTTGACCGAAGCCATCGCGCTCGGGCACGACGTGGGACATACTCCTTTCGGACACGCCGGCGAAGACGTTTTTTCGAAGATCCTCGGAAGACCTTTTCGGCATAACGAGCAAAGCAGGCGCGTCGTTGAGAAACTTGAAAACGACGGGAAAGGGCTGAATCTTACTTGGGAAGTAAGAGACGGGATCGAGAACCATAAGCTCGCCCTGCACCCCGCGACGTTGGAAGGCAGAGTCGTCAGTTATTCCGACAGGATCGCTTATATCAATCACGATATAGACGACGCGATCATGGCGGGCGTTATAACGGAAGATCGGATCCCGAAAGAGGCGGTGGAAGTTTTGGGCTCGACCAAGAGCCAGAGGGTCAACACGCTCGTTCTCGATATGGTGAATTATTCTTACGATAAGCCCGAAGTCGCGCTTTCGCCTGACGTGCAAACCGCGCTGAACCGTCTGTACTCCTTTATGAACGAAAACGTGTACGCGTATCACGCGGCGAAAGGGGAGGAAGCGAAAGCGAAAAAGCTGCTTGAAACCTTGTATTATTATTACTTCGAGCATTTTGACGAGGTGCCCGAACCCTACCGTACGATGTCTCAAACGGACGGAAAGGACGTTTCCGTTTGCGATTATCTCGCGAGTATGACCGATCGTTACGCCGTGGCGACGTACGAGAGGCTGTTTATTCCGAACGATTGGAGAAGTTGATGGAAATTCGGGGTGTGGACGGAAATTTTATAGAAGAGCTGAAAGGGCGTTCGGACATCGTGGACGTCGTCTCTTCCTATGTTCCGGGACTGCAAAAAAAAGGCTCGAACTATTGGGGAAATTGCCCGTTTCATCACGAAAAGACGCCGTCTTTCTCCGTTAATCGCGAGCAAGGCTTTTATAAGTGCTTCGGCTGCGGAAAAGGGGGCGACGTTATCTCCTTTATTATGGAAGAGGAGAATATGACCTTTATGGAAGCCGTTCGCCATCTCGCCGAAAGGGCGCATCTCGAAGTTCCGAAACGCATAAACGCGGAAGACGAAGCCTTCAAAAAACAAAAAGAAAGGCTCTTCGCCCTTACGCGCGATACCGCAAGGATCTATCACGCGAACTTGAAAAAACCTTCCGCGGAAAGAGCGGTCGAATATATTTCAAAGCGCGGGATCTTTGAGTCTTCCGTTCGAAAATTCGGACTCGGCTATTCGGATGGTTATACCTCTTTGATCGAGGATTTGAAAGCGCTCGGATATTCCCGTCAGGAGATGCTGAAAGCGGGAGTCATACAGGAAAGAGACGGGAAGTTCTTTGACGCGATGGCGAACCGACTCGTTTTCCCTATTATCGACGCGTTCGGAAAGGTAGTCGCCTTCGGAGGACGGGTTCTCGGGAAAACCGATTTCGCGAAATATAAAAACACGGATAACACGGTCCTGTTTCAGAAAAACAGAAACTTGTACGGGTTGAATATGATCAAAAAGCTTCGCCAAAGAGAAAAGGTTTCCGACCTTATTATGGTGGAAGGATATATGGATACCCTCGCGCTCGTTCAGGCGGGAGTCGAAAACGTCGTTGCGAGTATGGGAACGTCGTTAACGGAAGAGCAGGCAAAACTTGCGAAGCGTTACGTGGAAGACATATATATTTGTTACGACGGCGACGCGGCGGGGCAAAACGCAACCCTCCGCGGCTTGGAGATCTTAAAGAATCACGGACTTAAAGTACGCGTTATCTCGCTTCCGAACGGCGAAGACCCTGACGAGGTCATCAAAAGAGCGGGCAAAGAAGAGTTCTTGAAATATAAAAACGCCGCGGTGGAGCTGACGGAATATAAGCTTACGAGGCTCAAAGAGAAACACGATCTGGCTTCTCCCTTCGGGCGTGCGTCTTACGCGAAAGAGGCGGCGAAGATCGTGTCCGAACTGCCGAGCGGTGTGGAAAGAGACGTGTACGCCGAGTTCGTTTCCAAACTGACCGGGATCAATAAATCGGTCGTAACGTCGGAAGTAAAAGCGATAGAAAGCGCGGGCGACGCGTCCGCCGTTGCCATTTCGGCAACGACTAGCGCATCGGACGCAAACGTGGAGGCCGCCCGCTTCGTCATACGGGAATGTATTATGGGACTGGAAAAATGGGAAAATTACGCCGATCTGATGCCCACTCCCGCTCTTCGATCGGCGGCGGATTACTTAAACGAATGCGCTTTGAAAAGCGCCCCTCCCGACGTCGGAACGCTCTATCACGTTACGACGGAAGAGGAAGCGGATAAGATCATAAACCTGGACGCAAAAAGGTACGAAGGCTCGGAAAAAGCCGCTTACGAAGATTGCTTGTTACTCCTTCAAAAAGAGTATCAAAAAAGCAAGATCGCGGAATTAAATGAAAAATATAAGCTGAGTACCTCGGATGAAGAAAGGTCAAAATATATGAAAGCGATTGCCGAAGAAGAAGCAAAATACAGGAGGTCTTATGGAAGTAAATAACGAAAAAGAAACCTTGTTGCAGGCGCAGATCGATAAGATCGTGGAGACGTTCAAAGCAAAGGGTAGCATTCCGGAGGAAGATTTGGTCGTTCGCTTGCAAAAGCTCGACATAACTTCGGAAGATATTGAACGCGTTTATGCGGAGATCGAAAAAGCGGGGATCAAAATAACCGCCGCGGATGAAGAAGACGTAAAACCGGACGCGATCAATAAAATGCTCTCCGACGTTTCGGTGGATGACGCGGTCAAGCTTTATTTGCGCGACATCGGCAGCTACGCGCTTCTTTCCGTGGACGAAGAAAAAGAACTCGCGAAAGCAATGGCGAACGGAGACGAGAACGCGAAAAAGCGTCTTGCGGAAGCAAATCTCCGCCTCGTCGTTTCCATCGCGAAGCGCTACACGTCGCGCGGAATGGCGTTTCTTGACCTCATTCAGGAAGGCAACCAAGGTCTGTTGAAAGCGGTCGAAAAATTCGATTACACGAAGGGCTTTAAGTTCAGCACGTACGCGACTTGGTGGATCCGCCAAGCGATCACGCGCGCGATCGCCGATCAGGCGAGAACGATCCGTCTCCCCGTCCATATGGTCGAGACGATCAATAAGACGACCCGCGTTACGCGCACGTTGACCCAGCAACTCGGGCGCGATCCCACGACGGAAGAGATCGCGGAAGCGATGGGAATGACGGTCGAGCGCATTCGCGAGATCCAGCGCACCGCGCAAGACCCCGTTTCTCTCGAAACCCCGATCGGCGAAGAGGAAGACAGTCACCTCGGCGATTTTATCGAAGATACGACCGCCGCGCAGCCTGCCGAAAAGGCGGAGCAAAGTATGGTCAAAGAGCAGTTGATGCAAGTTCTTTCCACCCTGACTCCGCGCGAAGAAAAGGTTATTCGCATGCGTTACGGGCTTGACGACAATCGCGCCCGCACGCTCGAAGAAGTCGGACAAGCGTTCGGAGTAACGAGGGAGCGTATTCGTCAGATCGAAGCGAAGGCTTTGAGAAAATTGCGTCATCCGAAGAGGAAGGACAAGCTTCGCGGATGCGTGGACAAGTGAGATTGATCCTCGGGAAAAGGTTATCTTTCGCGCTCTCGCTCATCGATCCCGTTTCCGTTCTTTGCGACGTAGGCACCGATCACGGGAAACTTCCCGTCGCCGCGCTTCTCGAAGGAAGGGCGAAAAGGGCGATCGCGATCGACATCAGCGAAAAGAGCCTCGCAAAGGCGAGCCTTCTCGCGATAGAGCAAGGCGTAAGCCTCGATTGCAGAGTCGGAGACGGACTTTCTCCTATAAAAGGAGAGAGGACGGATTGCGCCGTGATCGCGGGTATGGGCGCGCACGAGATCGTTAAGATCCTTCGCGAAAGAGATTGCGAAATCGGAAAACTTGTCTTGATCCCGCATACGCACGCGCCTCTTCTTCGCGCTTATTTGCAAGAGGAAAACGTGCGGATCGTGCGCGACGCGTACGTAAAAGAGAGCGGGAAGTTTTATCCCGTTATGCAGGCGGATCTTTCGCTTCCTTGGCGGGACCATTCGCTCTACTTCGGAGACGGGGATATGGACGGCGCGGAATACGCCGCCGCCCGACTGAAAAAAATCGAAGAGCTTCTATCTTTGAAAGAGGACGAAGCGTTAGAGGAAGAGAGGGAGATTTTGCGATGCGTACGGTAAAAGAAATTCTCGAACTGTTTGAAAATTTGTATCCATTCGATCGGGCGCTGTCTTACGATAACGTCGGATTGATCGTCGGAAGAGGCGAGAAAAAAGTTTCGAAGATCCTTCTTTCTCTCGACGTTTCGCTTTCCGTTATCGAGGAAGCGGCGCGCGAAAAGGCGGATCTCATCATTTCGCATCACCCGGTTATTTTCCGCGAGATCAAAAGGGTAACGGACGAGAGCTATACGGGCAATCTGGTTTTATCCCTTGCGGAAAAAAATATAGCGGCGATCGCATTGCATACGAATTTCGACGCCGCCGAAAACGGAAACAACTACCTTCTTGCGCGCGCGCTCGGAGCGAAAGACTTTGCCGTTATAGACGACGGCTTCGCAACGGAATTCGATCTTCCCGCGGAATGGGAATTGTCCGAGCTGAAAGACTTCGTAAAGAAATCGCTTTCGGAAAAGGCGATCCGCTCCGTGGGGCAAGGGAAGGTCTCGAAAGTGATCGCGTCTTGCGGCGCGGGCGCTTCGGAAAGCTTGATCCTGCGCGCGAAAGAAACGGGCGCGGCGATCGTTACGTCGGACGTAAAACACAATTTGGCGGAGATGGCAAAAGATCTCGGCGTTCGATTGATCGAACCCACGCATTACGCCGGAGAATGGGCGTTTAACGAAGAAATCAAAAAAATATTGGCTATGAAGGCGCCGGAAACGGAATGCGTGATCAGCCGAGAAAATACGAATCCTTACAACGAATAAAGTAAGGGAAGGAGAGGCAACATGGAATTATCCGTCATACTGGAATACCAGGATCTTGACAGAAAGCTGATGAAGCTTGAAAACGAGCTCATGGGCAGCGACGCGGCGAAGGAATACGCGCAGAATAAACATACCGTTTCGACCGCGCAAGAACAAGTCGTAAAGCAAAATCGTGACGCGGGCGAAATGATCAAGCAAATGAATGCGCTCATCCAAGAGTACGAATCTCTTGAAAAAGAGCTCAAAGAAGCGGAAGATTCGATTCCGGAAGTTTCGGACGTAAACGGCGCGGATTTCTTTATCCGTAACGTGCAAAAGCTTTTGAACCAGCTCAAAACCCTTTCGCAGGAGATCGGCAAGATGAGCCAACGCATCGTAGAGCTCAATCAAAACCACGCGCAATCCATGGCGGCGGGAAAGGACGCTGCGAAAAAACTGAATCAAAGCAAGGCGAAATATGAAGAAGAGCGCGCGAAGATCCTTCCCGAAGCGCAAACGGTAAAAGAGGAGATCTCGAAGGTGGAAGCGAAATGCTCGCCGAAATTCCTTGAAGTTTATAAGCGGCTCAGAAAGCAAAAAAGGCTGCCTGCCGTCGTTCCTTTGATGGACGGCAGAAGCTGCGGCGGATGCTTTATGGAACTTGCGGGTGACGCGATCGTAAAGCTAAACGGGCAAAGCTTTATCGAGTGTCCGGATTGCGGCAGGATCCTGTATAAACAGTAGGAGGGCGTAAAACATGAAAATCCAATGGGGCGATATACTCGCTTTCGTTTTGTATTTTGCGCTCGTAATCGGGATCGGGGTTTACTTCTTTATTAAAACGAGAAAAGATTCCGGTGAAAAAGGATTTTTCCTCGGCGGCAGAAAAATGAACGGATTGGTCTCCGCTTTGAGCGCGGGGGCGTCCGATATGAGCGCGTGGGTGCTGATGGGTTTGCCCGGTTCGATCTATCTATACGGTCTCGGTCAGGTTTGGATCTCGATCGGCCTTTTGATCGGAACGGTTCTCGCTTGGATCTTCGTGGCGCCGCGTTTGCGCCGTTATTCCATTCTCGCAAACGACAGTATTACGATCCCGCAGTATCTGACGAACCGCTTCAAGAGCCGCGATCATAGCTTGCAGATCGTAAGCGCGATCATCTTTATGATCGTGTATTGCGTATACGGCGCGTCTTCCATCAGCGCGTGCGGAACCCTTTTTAAGACTTTATTCGGAATGGATGAACGCATCGCGATGAGTATTGCGACCGTGATCATCGTTCTTTATCTCTTCCTCGGAGGGTTTAACGCTGTTTGTTGGACGGACTTTTTCCAAGGAATGATCATGCTCATAGCGCTAATGCTGACCCCGATCGTTGCGGTTTGCGTGTTGAAAGTCGAATCGGGGGTCAACACGGCGCTTCCCGCGAACTTTTACAATATGCTTTCTTCCGGAAAGTTCGATTGGGCGAGTATCGCGACGATCTTGACCGGCCTCGGTTGGGGACTCGGTTATTTCGGAATGCCGCATATCATTATTCGTTACATATCCATTAAGTCGGAAAAAGAGATGAAGCGTTCGCGTCTCATCGGATGT
>DGWX01000040.1 GCA_002395405.1 Christensenella sp. UBA4247 | reverse complement strand
GACGCGAAGAAAGACATCAAGCGCGAAACGGGCGAAGATTACGAACCGATCGAGAGCATCTCTCCCGAAACGAGCGAAAAAACGGCGCGAGATACCGAACCGCAAAAAAGCAAAAGCTATTCCAAAATGGAGAAAAAACTCCGCAAGAAATACAAGCTGGATAGGGACGTTCTTCTTTCGGGAAACGACGCGGTTCCCGGCTTTATTATCGCAAAAGGCGAGAAACTGATTCGAACGTATAATTGCCTCTCCTCCAAAAAGGGCGACGGCACCGTTTGCTTAACGAATCGGCGTCTCCTCATTAACGCCGGCGAGCGTTCGGAGATCAACATCGATCAGGTTTCGGGCATCAAATTCAGCAAATTCGCTCGCTTCTCCGTGTTAAAATTCTTTTTCGGGTTGCTTTTCCTGCTTCTCGGCGCGGCGATGATCGTCCTGCCCTTTATTCACGGAAAAGTAAATATACCCGCCGTAACGGGCAGCCATTGGAAAACCTGGTTCTCCTATTTGTTTTACGGTTGCGGCGGCGTGTCCGTTTTGATCTCGATCCCCCTTCTCTTATCCATGATCAAAAAGACCTTCTATTTTTACGTGTATGCCCGTATGGAAGCTCCCTTCCTCGAATACAAGGGCGCCTCATACGCCAAGCGCGAAAGGAAAGGAAAGATCTGCAAATATATGGTCGCGAAGGCGGGCAAAGAAAGCGAGAAAGCGGCGCGCGAGCTCGGCGCGCTGATCCTCGAAGTCAAAGACGGGAGATATGACGGATAAAGTATGACGATAGGTAAGTTTATCGTTTTCGAAGGGATAGACGGCAGCGGAAAAAGCACCCACGCCGCCCTTTTGAAAGAGCGTTTGGAAAAGCTCGGATTTACGGTTTATGTAACGGCGGAACCTTCGGAAGGGGAAGCCGGAAAGCTTTTACGCCGATGCCTGACGGGAAAATCGGATCTCCCCGAAGAAGCCATCGCCGCCCTGTTCGCGGCGGATCGCGTGGATCATATCAAAAATTCTTCCTTCGGCATCCTTTCTCACCTTGAAAAGGGAGAGATCGTTCTCTGCGATCGTTATTATTTTTCCTCTTTCGCCTACAACGGATCGTATTCGCCTATGGATTGGGTCATCGAGCTGAACGCGCCTGCGCGCCGCCTGCTCCGCCCCGACCTAACGATTTTTTTGGATATTCCGCCCGAAAGCTTCCTTTCGCGCATTCAAAACAGAAGCGAAAAAGAACGCTATGAAAAAATCGAGATCCTGAAAAAAGTTCGCGAGAATTATTTCGCCGCCTTCCGCGCCCTGCCGGACGAAAAGGTCGCCGTTGTCAGCAACGCGCGCCCCCTTCCCGAAGCGGCGGAAGAAGTTTTTCGAGCGGTGCTTCCTTTGATCGAGTCGCCGAATCGCGCCTGATTTTTGAATCCATTACGATGCCTGAAATCCAAAACATCATTCTTCCGCTCGACGCGGGAATAGACGAACTTAGAAAAATCGCGGCAAAAAAAGCCTCGATCCCGCTTTCTTCCGTTCGAACTTTTACGATCTTAAAAGAATCGATCGACGCGCGCAAAAAAAGCGACATCAAAAAAGTTTACAGCGTCCTCATCAGCGAAAAAATCGAAAAAAGAGAGCCCTTCTCCGTCCCTTATGCGGGCGAGAGCGAATACAGACCGATCGTAGTCGGATTCGGGCCTGCGGGCATCTTTGCCTCGTATGCTTTGTCCCTTGCCGGGCTTCGCCCGATCGTTCTCGAACGCGGGCTTCCCATATCGGAACGGATCCGCGGCGTAAACGCGCTTTGGCAAAACGGAAAACTCGATCCGCGCGCAAACGCGGAATTCGGAGAAGGCGGTGCGGGCGCGTTTTCGGACGGCAAACTGAACAGCGGCATTAAAGAAAAGGAACTGACGGCTTTCGTTCTCGATACTTTTGTTTCCTGCGGCGCGCCGGAGGAGATCGCCTACCTTGCCAAACCGCATATCGGAACGGACAGATTGCGAGACGCCGTGGTTACGTTGCGGCATAAAATCGAAGATCTCGGCGGAGAGATCCGCTTCGGCGCCTGCGTGTCGGACGTTTCGGAAAAGAACGGAGTCTTGCGCGTTTTGACAGAGAGCGACGCGTATAAAACCGATCGCTTGATCCTCGCGGTGGGTCACAGCGCGCGCGACACATACGAAATGCTCCTTGCGCGCGGTTTCTCGATGGAAGCAAAGCCCTTTTCCGTCGGCGTCAGGATCGAACAACTGCAAGAAGAGATCGATCTCGCTATGTTCGGGAGAAAAAAAGATCCTTTGCTCCCTCCTGCCGATTATAAAATCTGGGAACACACGAAAGCAGGCGGCGCGTACAGTTTTTGTATGTGTCCCGGCGGATTTGTCGTTTGCGCCTCTTCGGAAGAAGGCGGCGTCGTTACGAACGGAATGAGCTATCACGCCAGAGACGGAAAAAACGCGAACGCCGCGCTCCTCGTAGGGGTGGACGAAAAGGATTTCGGAAGCGAAATTCTATCCGGCGTTCGCTATCAAAGGGAACTCGAACGAAAAGCCTTTCTCGCGGCGGGCGGAAATTACAAAGCGCCTTGCCAAAGGGTGGGAGACTTTATCAAAAAGCAAAAAGGCGGGCTGGACGGCGCCGTTCGCCCCACCTACGCTCCCGGCGTTACTCCTTGCGACTTAAACGGCGTTCTCCCGCCCCGCATCTCCGAAGCGCTGCGTCTCGCGCTGCCTTCTTTTGACAAAAAGATCAAAGGATTCTCCAAGGCGGATAATCTCCTGACGGGCGTTGAAACGCGCAGTTCTTCCCCCGTGCGCGTACTGCGCGGCGAGGATTTTATGAGCCTTTCGCATAAAGGCGTTTATCCCTGCGGCGAAGGTTGCGGCTACGCGGGCGGCATTATGAGCGCCGCCGTGGACGGGTTAAAGGTCGCGCTTTCGATCATAAACGAAGTCAACGATAAAAAAAGATCGCGCTCTTGATCCGAAAGCGCGATCCGAGAAGGCGGGATCTCCGCCTTTTTTAATATCCTCTCAGCCCCACGACGGGAACGGTCTTTCGAACCTCCGCCAAGAACTTTTCCGCCTCTTCTTTCGGAAGCTCGTGGAGCAATCCTTGGGTCAGGTTGTTTTCTCCGTCCTTAAATTTTTGAATGTAAAACCGCTTGCCTCCGCGAACGATCTCCGCGATCGCCGCATAATTCTTCTCGCTATGATATTCCGCGATCGCCGTCGTTCGAAATTCGAAGTCGATCGGCGAAGCTTTCAGCAAAGCGACGCTTTCGCGGATCTTAGGAAGAAGCGCGGACGAGGGAACGGCGATCACCTCCTCGTAAGAATCAAAATCGCTTTTTATATCCATCGCCACGTAATCGAGAAGTCCCCGCTCGATCAGGCGGGAAAGGAGGGCGGGATTCGTTCCGTTCGAATCGAGCTTTACTTTATATCCGAGCGCGCGCACGCGAACGATAAAGTCTTCGAGATCGGGCTGCAACGTCGGCTCGCCGCCCGTTATGCAAACGGCGTCCACAAGCCCTTTTCTCTTTTCCAAATAATCGAAAACCTCGCTTTCGGGGATCTCCTGCGCCTCGCGATTTACGAGCGCCGCATTATGGCAAAAGGGACAACGAAAATTGCAGCCCGGCGTAAATACCGTACAGGAAATGTATCCGTCAAAGTCCACCATAGAGAATTTTTCCATTCCGCAAATTTTCATATTTCTTTTTTCCTTTTCATAAAGCGAAAGGGCGTCGCCGCCCTTCCTTATTTCAATCCGTCTATATAACTTGCCGCTTGGATCGCCGCGACCGAACCGTCCGCAACGGCGGTCGTTACCTGCCGCACTTTTTTCGCTCGGCAATCTCCCGCAACGAAGAGACCGGGCGTTTTCGTCAGGGTGTCTTCCCCCGCGATAACGTAACCGCCGGCGTCGAGATCCACGAGCGCTTTGATCGGCTCGTTATTCGGAACCTGTCCGACTGCGATAAAGCAACCTTTTACTTTGTACTCGCGCCTCGTTTTATCCTTCGTGTTCTCGAATACGAGCCCCGAAAGTTCTCCTTTTTCATCCGTCTCGAAAGATTGCAAGGAAAGGTTATGCTCTACCGATACGTTCTCCCTTGCGAGGACGGCTTCCACCATCGCTTTTTCGCCGAAGAATTTATCGAACAACGTGCAAATATAAACGTGGCGGCAGCAATTGGAAAGGAACATCGTATAAGAAAGAGCGGTGTTTGCGTCGCCGATCATAACGACGTCTTCTCCCGTATAAAACGCGCCGTCGCATAGCGCGCAATACGACACGCCTTTTCCCACGAGCTCTTCCTCTCCCGGAACGCCGATATGGCGATGTTTCGCGCCCGCCGCCCAAATAACGGCTTTCGCGCTAAACTCATTGTACTCGCATTTAACGAGGAAATCGCCCTCTCCTCTCTTTTGTACTTCGAGAACGGAATCCAGTTCGAGTTCGGCGCCGAACGCGCTCATTTGCTCGAACATTTTATCCGCAAGATCGCTTCCGCTGCTTTCCTTAACGGAAGGGAAATTCTCGATGCGGGGAGAATTGGACATCTGCCCGCCGATGGATTCCTTTTCCAAAACGAGGACGCTTTTTCCCGAGCGGAGCGCATAGGTCGCCGCGCTCATTCCGGCGGGACCCGCTCCGATGATCAATACGTCGTATTTCATTTAGTTTCTCGTCTTTTCGATAAAGCCTTTGATCTCGCTGGCGTTCTCGAATCTGTCGTAGCCGCCGTTCGCGTTCGGAACGAGGAGCGTGGGAGCTTTTCTGACGCCCATCTTAACGGTTTGATCTTTGTTATCTTCCGCGTCGATCGGGGTGTAAGCAATGCCCGCTTTATCCAGCATCATTTTGCTCATTTTGCAGTTCGGGCAAGTTTTGGTGGTGAAAAGAAGCATTCCTTCCGCCGCTGCGTTTTGCGCTTCTTTCGCGACCGCGCTCTCTTCTTTCTTATCGGCGTGACCTTTGAACACGGAACCCGCAACGTCGTACGTCTTACGCATCTTAAACTCTTCTACCTTACCGTCGTTCCAGTTTTGAACGGGGCGATAATACCCGGTAATACGGCTGTAAACCTCGGTGGATCTGCCGCAGATCGGGCACTTTCTTTGCTCGCCCGCAAGATAGCCGTGGTCGGCGCAGATCGAGTAGGTCGGGCTCATCGTGTAATACGGAAGTTTGTAGTTTTCCGCGATCTTTCTGACGAGATTCGCCGCCGTCTGCCAGTTATCCAGCTTTTGTCCGAGGAAGGCGTGGAAAACCGTTCCCGAAGTATAGAGAGTTTGGAGCTCGTCCTGAATGTCCAAAGCGTCGAAAATATCGGACGTAAAGCCGACGGGAAGGTGCGAGCTGTTCGTATAATAAGGAGTCCTGTCGCCTTCGGTCGCGGTAATGATATCCGGATATCTCTTTCTGTCGTGCTTCGCGAGCCTGTACGCCGTGGACTCCGCGGGCGTCGCTTCGAGGTTATAAAGATCGCCGTAAAGCTCTTGATAATCCGAGAGCTTTTCTCTCATAAAGTTCAAAGTCTTCTTGGTAAACTCTTGCGCGTTTTTATCCGTCAGATCCTTGCCGATCCAATTCGCGTTCAGGCAAGCTTCGTTCATACCCACGAGACCGATCGTGGAAAAGTGATTGTTAAAGGTTCCGAGATAGCGCTTGGTATAGGGATACAAACCTTCGTTCAAAAGTTTGGTAATAACGTTCCTCTTGATTTTGAGGGAGCGCGCCGCGATATCCATCAAGTGAGACAGTCTCTTAAAGAACTCGTCTTCCGACTTGGAAAGATAAGCGATACGCGGCATATTGATGGTAACGACGCCCACGCTGCCCGTGCTTTCGCCGCTTCCGAAGAAACCGCCGGACTTTTTCCTGAGCTCGCGCAGATCGAGGCGCAGGCGGCAGCACATCGAACGAACGTCGGACGGCTCCATATCGCTGTTTATATAGTTGCTGAAATAAGGCGTTCCGTACTTCGCGGTCATTTCGAAAAGGAGCTTGTTGTTCTCGGTTTCGGACCAATCGAAGTCACGCGTGATCGAATAGGTCGGGATCGGATATTGGAAGCCGCGGCCGTTTGCGTCGCCTTCGATCATGATCTCTATAAACGCCTTGTTGACCATCGCCATTTCTTTGACGCAATCTTTATACTTGAAGTCCATTTCCTTGCCGCCGACGATCGCGTTCAGCTCCGCCATATCGTTCGGAACGACCCAATCGAGCGTTACGTTCGTAAAGGGAGATTGCGTTCCCCAGCGAGACGGCGTGTTTACGCCGTAAATGAAAGATTGAATGCACTGCTTGGTCTCTTTATAAGAAAGATTATCCACCTTAACGAACGGCGCAAGATAGGTATCGAAAGAAGAAAACGCCTGCGCGCCCGCCCATTCGTTTTGCATAATGCCGAGGAAGTTTACCATCTGGTTGCAAAGGGTGGAAAGGTGAGCCGCGGGAGCGGACGTGATCTTTCCCGGAACGCCGCCGAGACCCTCTTGGATGAGCTGTTTCAAGCTCCAACCCGCGCAGTAACCGGTCAACATCGAAAGATCGTGGATATGAATATCCGCGTTGCGGTGCGCGTCGGCGATCTCGTCGTCATAGATCTCGCTGAGCCAATAGTTCGCGGTCACGGCGCCGCTGTTCGAGAGGATCAAACCGCCGACCGAGTAGGTTACGGTGCTGTTCTCCTTTACGCGCCAATCGTTGATTTTGAGATAGTTATCCACGGTGGCTTTGTAATCCACGAGCGTGGACTTCATATTGCGCACTTTTTCGTGTTGCTTTCTGTAAAGAATGTAGCTTTTCGCAACGTCCACGAAGCTCGCTTGGATCAATACGACCTCCACGCTGTCCTGAACGTCCTCAACGGTCACCGTATTATCCTTCACCTTGCTCTGGAAATCCGCGCATACTTTGAGCGCAATTAAATCAATGATGTCGTCCGTGTGCGCGCGATTCACCGAATCGAACGCCTTTTCGATCGCGATTTTGATCTTGGATAAATCGAAAGGTACGATTTGACCGTCTCTTTTCTTTACGTTTAACATAACTCCTCCATCAAGCGGCAACTCCGCTTCCAAAAATTTTCGTTCTGGTTTAGTATAGCAAGCCGCAAAGTCTTTGTCAACAGGAAAAATTACAAAATATTGCGCTGTTTTGATTTTTTTAACACAATATCTTGTGGTTTTTTGCGAATCAAAAACACAACGATTTTTTTACGGAATTCGGTTTCTTCGGCAATTTCCGCATTTTCCGCCGCGATCGAAAGGTTTTTTTGAATTTTGTAAAATGTTTTTTCCCGGCGCATTTTCAAAATTATTTTTTATAAAAAAATTTTTCGCTCGCATACTACGCGTGAGGTAATGAAAAAATGAAAATTTGGTCGTACGTATTACTCGCCGTATTCGGCGTTGCCGCGCTCTTCGTTTACCTGATCCCGAGTTTGATCGCCTTCCGCAGGGCGCACCCGAACAAAGGCCTCGTTTTTCTCGTAAACTTATTACTCGGCGTTACCCTTCTCGGCTGGATCGGGGCTCTTCTTTGGAGCACGACGCCGCTTCCCGCTCGCGAAAGATGAAAAAGGGTTTGTTTTTTCTTGTTCCTCTCGCTTTATTGTTTATTTTCCTCGGCGCGTCGGCTCCTTACCTGAAAGCGCCTCTCGCTCTCTCGATCGACGGAGAGGAGATCTATCGCGGCGAGATCAAGATCGAGCCTTCTCGCAAAATGCGCGCCGAAAAATACGGCGGCTATTTGCCCTTTTATAATAAGTTACGCGCGCGATACGAAGCGAAGGAAGCCTTAAACTATATCAGCCGGGGCCTCGGAGATTTTCTCTCCTCCGAATGCGAGAGGCGCAAAACCGATCCGCTTTCCGCGACCCTCGAATGGACGAAAAAACTTTCCTCCCCTTTTATTTATTACGAAGAAAGAGCGGGGTCGGAAGTCCCGCTTGACGAGATCGGGCGCGCCGCGATGAAATCGCTGGACGAAGGACGCGCCGCCGACGCGCGTTCCCGCGCCGTTCCCCCTCTTCTGTCTCTTTGCGATCTGAAACGGAGAACGAGGCTTATGGGGAAGTTTTCCACGTCCTTTTATACTTCGGGAACCAGCCGTCGCCATAACATCTCGCTTGCGGAAGAAGCGATCAACGGAACCGTCCTACTCCCGGGCGAACGATTTTCCTTTAACGAATCGGTGGGTGCGCGAACGGCGGAAAGAGGGTATTTGGAAGCGAATATCGTTTTGAACGGAGCGTTCGTAAAAGGCGTGGGCGGAGGGGTTTGTCAGGTCAGCACGACCTTGTATAACGCCGTTTTGCTCTCCGGACTTCCCGTTACGAAAGCGGCGGCGCATTCTTGCCCCGTTTCGTACGTTTCACCTTCGCGGGACTGCACGGTCTCTTCCACGATCGACTTTTCTTTTGAAAACGATACCGATTTTCCTCTTTACGTAGCCTCCGAGATCCGCGACGGAACGATCACGTTCGCCTTGTACGGAGATAAAAAAGAGGGAGAGTTTTCGCTTGAAAGCGAGATCGTTCGACGCGTTCCTTTTTCCCGCGTTACGGCAGACGGAAAAAAGGCTCCGATCGGAGCCAAAGTTCTTTCGGAAGGACGCGAGGGGATCGAAAGCCGACTCTTTTTGATCAGGAAGATCAACGGCGTAAGCGAGAAAAAAGAGATCCGCGCCAATTACTATCCGCCGAAGAACGCGATCTGCGAGGAGATCCCATCGAGCGAGAGCATATGTATCGGGCGCAAAAACGCCCTTACTCCTTGGTAAAAGAAGTATTTGTGCACTTCGGACACGGGGGGATCTTGTCGTTCTTATTCAAGCTGACGTTCGTTCCGCAATTCGTGCAACTGTAAGTCCCGTCGCCGGGTTTCTCGCCGGTGTGATAGTATTTCATAAAAATACCCTCCTTGATTTGATAGAGGTATTTTCGACCGTTTGACGCTTTTTATACTAAAACGCGCGGCACAAAAGACAAGAGAGAACGGTTCCCGCGAACGTTGCCGCAAGAGAAATGCCGAGCGCGCCTTTATACTTTTTGATCTTGCTGCCGCTCGCATACAGCGCGGCGACGTAAAAAACCGTTTCGCTGCTCCCTACGATCACGCTTGCCGCCCGAGCGGGATAGCTATCCGCGCCGTAACGCGCGTATAGATCGGATAAGAGCGCGAGGGAACCCGATCCGCTCATCGGGCGAACGACGATCAGTTCCGTCAGCTCGGACGGGATCCCCAAAACACGAAAGAGAGGCGCCGCCGCTTTCGCAAGAGCGGAAGAAAGACCGCTCGCCTGAAAAAGGGATACCGCGATCAAAACGGCGGCAAGATAGGGAAAAATATCCACGGCAAGTCGGATCGCGCCCTTTGCGCCGTCGATAAACGCGTCAAACACGGGAACGCGGCGGATCGCGCCGAGAAGAAAATTCAAACAAATAAACGCGGGAAGAACATATACGCTCATTTCTTTTTCCGAAACACAAAACAAAGCGTTACGCCGATCGAAGCGGTAACGACGGTGGAGATCAGGGTCGGAAGAATGATGTCGGAAGGCGACGCGCTCCCCGCGCTCGCGCGAAGCGCTACGACGGTTGCGGGAAGAAGCTGAACGCCGCAAGCGTTTAACACGATAAATAAAACCGAGTTATTCGTCGCTTCGGTTTTTTCGCCCTGCATCAGCGCGGTCGCTCGGATCCCGAGAGGCGTTGCCGCACCGCCGATACCGAGAAAATTCGCCGCGAGATTTTGCGAGATCAAGTCGTTTGTTTCTTCCTTCTCGCCCTTAAAAAGGCGTTTCGTAAGCGGGCGAAAGAGACGAGAGAGCGCCTTCGTAACGCCGTTTTGCCGCATAACGCCGAGAACGCCGAGCCACAATGCGTACACCGCGAGCATCTTGATCGTAAGCGTAACCGCGTTTTCCGCGCCGAGGAGCGCGGCGCCGATCGCTTGCTCGGGATCTCGCGCGAGAAGGCAAGCGAAGCTTGAAAAGATCATAATGAAAAAAAGTACGTTCATACAATATGCTATTCCGTAAAAGGTCGAAATAGCACGAAAAAAAGTTGCGTCCGAGCGAGGGACGCAACTTTCTCTTTTATGATTTTTCTTTCAGCCGATCAATTGAGCGAAGCAGAGTAATCGTCGATGATCTTTTTCGCCCAATCGGCGCCTTCGTACTTCGCCGCGTCCGCCTCGGTAAAGAGAGAAGCGTCGAAATCATAATAGAACACGCTTTCATACCAGGTCGTAGAAGAAGTGGTGCTCTTCGCGCCCGCGAGCTCCATATCGCCCGCCCAGATCTCGTCGTCGTGCATAAATTTCGCGTAACCGTTATCCCAAACCTCGAAGATCAGGTCGTACTTAGCGTATTCGAGGTTCTCGCTGCCGCTCGAATCTCTGAGATACTGACGGGCAATTTCCACGCAATCGTCGTGTCCTTCTCCGCTGATCAAGAGAGAGAATTTCATCTTGTAATACTTATTGACGGAATCGTACGAGATGTATTTCTCGCCCTCTTCAAGCTCGCCGAGAACGATCGTGTCCTTATTGATACGGAAGTTCGAAAGCTCGCGCGGATCGTTTAGATAATACCCCTTTTCAAGGAACTCTTCGCGAGAATCGCAGGTATTGACGCTCTTCGGGGCGCCGATCGTAAGGAAGGGAAGTTCTCTCGTCTCGTCTTCTTTTCCGATCTTTGCGTCCGAACCTTTTACCTGAACGGTTTTATAAACGCCCGTTCCCGATTCGTACGTTCTTTCCTGCTGGTTCAAAATACCCGACACGATACCCGTTGCCGCCGGCACCGAGCAATCCACAATCTTCGCGCCCTTTTGATAATAGAACGCGTCGCCCGCCTGCACTTTGAACGCGCGCACGATCATGCTGCCGTCCGGCGTGATCTGCTTTCCGAGAAGCTTGATCCCGATCGCAGCGGAACCTTGCCCGCGCGAAACGGTGATCGCCTGATCCGCCGTAATTTTATTTTCGTTCGCCTTCGCATAGATCAAGGCGATCGCCTCTTTGATTTGATCTTCCGAGGCGTTATTCTGCAAAGCAAGGTCGATCGTTGCCTGCTCGCCGGCGGAGAAAGTTACGGCGTAAGAAGGACGGGTATTCTCGAAATCGACTTCCAAGATCTTTACGTCCTTATTCATCAATGTTCCGATCAGGAAAAACAGTCCGACCGCGACGCCGATCGCAAGGATCACCGACGCGACGATGATAAGCGCGATCTGCCCTTTTTTGAGCTTTTTCTTCTTTTTCGCTTTTTCCATCGCTTTCGCGTTCTCTTTCATCAGCTCGTCGTAATGTCCTTTTACCTCTTCCGCGAACTTCGCGCTCTCTTCGGACTTTTCGACGGAGCTTATTTCTTCGAGTTCTTCCTCGCTCTCCGCGGGAGAAACGATCTTTTCCGGCTCGTTCAATTCTTTGTTTTCTTCTTTCATAGTGCCTCCTGCTTAAATCGCAGCTACGGAATTGTGTCTTTCCGCCGGTCCGTAATTGGGGATCTTTACTTCCACGGAATAGAAGTAAACCTCGCCCGCGGTAAATTCGGTAACGGCGTGTTCCGTATCGCTTTGTTTATAATAGCTTATTTTGTATCCGTTTGTCAAGCCGGTATCCGGCGAGAGCACGGTGTCCTTAAACATAACGATCACGTTGAAGGTCGAAGCGCTCGCGTTCCAAGTCACGCTTGCAACGACGTCCGACGCATTTACGATCAAAAGTTCTTCGATCGTAAAGGTGACTTCCGCCGCCGCGAAGTAGTCCGCGTTCGCGGGATCCACGGAGACGGCAAAGACGTACGGGATCACTTCGTTCGACGCGTTATAGTGAACGTTCGTAATTTCTTCCGCCCTCTCTCCGTTTACGAGGAAGGGAACCTCCGCGCCGTAACTTCCCGCATTCGCGCGGATCTCGTAAGCCGAACCGCGATACACAGAAGAGGATCCGCTCGCGCGGCGCGCGCCGTCCACGAGCATCGTAACGTAAGACGAAACGTCTTTCCGCGTGATCGTAAAGGTCTTATATACCGATCCTTTATAATGCGCGTGCGCGGTGACCGAGATATACAGTCTGTACGTTCCGCCGCCGAGGCGCTCGTCCGCACCGATGCGAGGCGCGCCATCCAGGTCGAGCGTAACGTAACGATCCTGATACGACTCTTCGATGCGATCCGAAGAGATATGCGACGCGTAATACGAAATCGCGGAAGAAGGCGTAATATAGCCTTGCTCGTCCGTCGAATCGCGATAGACTTCCGTCCATTCGTCCGAACCGAAGAACATCTCGTAACGCGGCACGTTATAATCGCTTTGCGTGGGATTGAACACGCGCTGGTGCATTCCGCCGATCGCGTCGGAAACGGAAGCGTTCCAGAATTCAACGCCGATATGCCCTTCTTCGTCTCTCACCCATTTATATACGACGCCTTCGTCGGCGCCCGTTCCGAACAAAGAAACGGTCTTTACGCCCGCGCCCATTCCGAATTCAACGGACAAAATCGAGGGAAGTTCTTTTCCCATATCCATAACGTGTTTATACGAATAAACAAGTTTTTCGCTTTCCGCGCTCTCGTAAGAGGTTTCGAAGAACTTTCCGTCCGTTCCGTCGAGCCGATCCGCGGCGGACAGCGTTATCGCGGACACGATATTCGAGAACACGCGCAGCCCGTAGCCTTCGATCGTTTGATAGCCGCCGTTCTCGTTTCCGACGCGCACGGAAACGTCGCCGTACAGCCCGCTGCCGTCGTAAGAAAGGATCACGCCCGCGTTATCGTATTTCAATTTCAAAGGATATTTATGGCTGTCGCCTTTGAACTCAACGAGAACGTCCAAAGTTACGGTGGTTCCCGACACGTCCGCCCCGAAAGGTTCAGCCGCATAGCCGTCTATATCGATATAAGGCTGGCTGCTGCCGTTGATCCATACTTTATCAATATCGCGCTTTTTGACGTTTACTTCAACGCCGAGCGAAACGTTCGGGAAGGAATCGCCGAGATCGATCATCGCGTAAGACGGGAATCCGAACACGCCGCTTTCGCCCGCGTAAGTCTTGGTGTTGCCCGTTTTCGCCGCGTCGGCGGGAATGCGAGACAAATCCCACGCCGCGTCCACGCGAACGGGAACGCCGCCGAGATAGAAACTTAAATATCTCGGATAGGAAGCGGGCGAGGACGGGAGAACGTAATACGGATTGATCTCGATAGACATTTCGTAAGAGAAGGCGGCGCCGTGAGAGCCGGGCGTGTAATCCACTTCGATCGCGTAAGGCGAAGCGCCGCCCGTCAGGTCGGAACTCGCCGCGAAAGGCAAGCCGCCGAGGGTTACATTCGTGATCGGGCTGGACACCACGGATACTTCGACGAAAAGATCTTTATAACCGACCTTCTCGCTGCCGATCCGCGCTTTAACGTTTACGTTGCCGCTGATCTCGTTTGCGGAAGCGCCCGCGGAAAGCCCTTGCGTGTAGAGTTTATTCAAACCGTCGCCGAGATCCCAAGAAAGAACGCTGATGGGATAGAAGGATCCGCCCGCGCTCTCGATATAGAGGGTATCCGGGAAATTCTTTACGTCGCGCGGATCGGTTACGGTATAACCGCCGTCCTTCGGGGTCATCAGCCTGAAAGTGACCTTGCGACTGCTCTTATCTTCCTTCGTATAAACCGAATCGTAATCGCCGACCGCCGGCGCAACGTACACGTACACCTCCACTTTTTGCCCTTTCGCGATCGCGTTTACCGTTCCGAAAAAGCCGTTTCCGATAATATCTTCTTTCGCGCGGAAAGAAGAAAGATCCCAATCCACCGAAACGGCAACGCTTTCCGCCCCGCCGTTAAAACGAACGAGGATCTCGGACGGATAACTTTCTTTCGAAGTGTAATCGAAACCGAGAGTAGGATCGAGCGCGCAAAGAACGGAATAAGTCAGGCAGTCTTTGCCCTGATGCCCTTCGATGGTCAGATTGCCGCCGCCGATCGAAAGTTGATCGGGCGTAAAGCCGTAACCGGTGATGCGCATTTGATCGAACGCCATCGTAAGGCGAACTGTTTCGCTGCCCACGTAAGTCGTTCCGACGTACACGCCGCCCGCGCAGAGCGCGTCTTCCTCGAAGGCTTTGTCAAACGCCCATTTCGCCGGAAGGATCTCGCTTTCCGTTCCGCCGTTTGCCGCAAAGGTAACTTTGATCTTGGACGGATAGCGATAATTATACGCGCTGAGAGAAGTAAATTCGTAAGAGAACATATCTTCGGTTTTGCTTTGGATCTCGCTTTCGTTTTCATCCAAAAGGGAAACTTCGGTGATCTCGATCGCGTCGAAGAGATAGGCAAACCGTTTGGTTTGATAGCCGCTGATTGAATCGCCCACGAGCAAGGTCAACTCCCCTTGCGCGCCCGACGCGTTTACGACGCCTTCGAGCGACTCGAATTCCCATTTGATCCCGTTTACGACAAATTCGTCCGCCTCGCCCTCGTTTGCGATAAGCGAAGTAGGCAAAATGCGCTCGGAAGAAGCGGAAGAGAAGGTTCTGACTTTTAACACGTCGAACTTAAACGTCCTTTCGGCGGCGTCATATGAAACGCCGTCCAAAGAAGATACGTCGAAAGAGGTTTCGTGAACGACTTTCGGCTCGAAATAGATCGGGATCTCGAGAACGACGTAGCCGCCCATCAAATCGAATACCTTCGCTTTGACTTTATCGGGCTGCGCGGGATCGGTTTTATATTCGTATAGAGTTCCCGCCTGCCTTCTCGCCTCCACGTTCGAATTGGTCAGATCCCAGCCGACGGTTTCAACGGTTACGGAGCGCCCGTCTTCCGTCGTTACGTTCAAAACGTCGGAATAAACGGAAGCGTTTAAGGGATCTTTTCCGTCATACGCCACGAAAGTCAGCGAGTAATCGGTGCTCTTCGCCTTTCCGCCCGTTATGGACAAAGTAAAGTTCGCGACGCCGCCGAGGAATATCTCGTTTCCGAAATAGGTCTTAACGCGCGGTCTGACGGTAAAGTTCCGATCGGAAGAAGCGGTGCTGACGCCGGTCATATCCCACGTTACGTCTTTTACGTACATCGTTCCGTCCACGTCCACCATCATAAGATCGTAAGAGGATAGGACGGTAGAAGGCGAAACGTCGTTATACAAATCGAAAGTAAATTTCTTCTCCGTTACGTCATACTTCGAAGCGTACGCCGCGCCGCCCGAGAGCGCCACGTCCGTTGCGGGAGAAACGTCCACCGCGATCTTTTTCTCCACGCTCTTTCCGAGAAGCGCCGCGGAAGCGGTTACGGAAGTCGAAGCGCCTTTAAGCCCCATTCCCGTCGGAACGCCCGCATACGTCCACACGCGCTCTTCCGAGCCGTACGCCAAAAGCGACAGACGGTATTTTACGTTATCCGTAAAGGTCGCTTCCGCATAAACGGGCATATCGTTTTCGGAGAGAAGATAAATTCGCTCCGGAACGGCGGAATCGAGAGAGACAAGGGAAAATTCTTCGTTAAAAGAAAGGGAGAAGGAATTTGCGTTAACGTACAGCTCGTTATCCGAATCAAACACAACGGTCGCGTTCAAAGCGTTCTCCGTTATGCGGAGAGACAAGCGACGATACGCAACGTCGTTTATCCACGCCAAAGAGAGATCGGGATACAGGATCGAAAGTTTTTCGCGAACGAGGCGCGCCAGCCCCGCGTTCGCCTCAACGGTAAACGCGTTTTCGCGCGCGCGGAAATACAGCCTGACCGCGTTTCCGGACGGAGTTACGCCGCTTGCCTCGTTAAAGGCCGCGAACGGGTCCTCCGCAAGCGTCAGCGTCCGCACCGGGCGCACGCCCGCGCTCTCGGGATAGATCAAATAGAAATTCTCCTTCGTTTCGGCGGTGTAATAGAGCTTTACGACCTCCGAACCGGAAGAAGCGTAAAACTGAACGAACGCGCGGGAGATCGCCCCCGAGGCGCCGTACGCAATATCGGAGGAATAAGAAAGCCCGCCCTCCGCGGACAAAGAAACCTCTTCCCCGCCGAGAGAGGAAAGAAGGGCGGACAAGAATTCGCCGTCCGACTTAAAGGACGTTTGTTCGAGCATCGTTCCCGACGAGCGAACGCGCGTGGACGTACGCGCCGAAAGATCCGCGTATTCGCTCTCTTGCGAAACGGAAGGTAAGGTCACGGGAGAACCGAAGGTAAACGTCGGCGCGGAAAGCGCAAACGTCATCGAGCCGAGAGAAACGGACGCCGAAAAGTCTTGCAAACGGTTGTTCCTCGTATCCCAAGAGAAGGAAGCGCCGTCCACTCCGAAAAGTCCGAGGAAACCGATCTTTTCGGAAAAGACGGAGAAGAAATCGGCTCCGAGCTCGTATCGGATCACATCTCCGTTCGCCTTTCTTCCCGCAACGAGAAGAGCAAGCAAGCGGAGCTTGTCTTTGAACGTATATTCATCCGTATCCTTGAAGCCGGTAAGCGCGAGCTTTTCCGAGAGATCGGAGGTTTTGAGCTTAAATTTCGCGATCCCGTAAGCCGAAAGGTCCGCGTAAAGCGTTTCTCCGCGAAGGTCGAACGCGCTCTTTTTCCCGTTCGGATCGGTCAGTTTAACGGAGAAGTCCACTCCCTGCCCCGAAACGTAATTGGTTTTGATCTCGTAATCGAAAGGATAAGAGATGGCGTCGTAATCGGCATTCAGCGTTACGCCGTAATGAAGCGTTTTGTCTCCGTTTGTAACGGCGGTTTTGATCTGCGCTTTTCCCGAAAGGGAGAAATTGAGCGGATTGAAATCGTTAAACGCGGAAAGAGAGGCGGGCATTTCGAGCGCGTCCGTTCCGCTTTTCAGCGAGAGATCGGTCAGCTCGATCGAACCGCTTCCCTCTTTTTGCGCTTTCGCAGATAAGAAGACGCCTTCGGAAAGGACGAAGTCGATCGCGGTATAAGGCTCCGTCTCCGTCAGGCGCGCGATCTCGTCCGCGTCAAAGGAGAAAAGATCGGAAAGCTCCGCGGGCGAAACGCCTGCGTCCGCTTGGGCAACGAGAGAAGAAAAGGAATCGAAGAGCTGTTCGTAAGACAAAAAGAAGCGATAGGTCTCTATTCCGTTTTCCGAAAAATAGCGGCACCCGTTAAAGATGCGGCTTGCGATCTCCGGAAGCATATCCGCCACCCGTTTGATCGTTCCGTTCTTTTTTTCCGAATACAGTTCGTACACGACCTTTGCGAAATTGAAGTCGGAAATGCGCGCGTAAAGAGCGTACGGCGGGAAATGCAAATAGGCTTTTCCTTCGGAAACGTAAAAAGCGAGTTTTTCGATCCCGCCCTGCTTCACTTCCAAAGAAAGCTGCGTTCTCGTATCGTTCTCGCGATTGACCTCGGAAATATCGAACGCGCCTTTGAAAGCAAAATCAAGCGGCGTTTCGCCTTTCGTAACGGTTCCGCCGAAACGAAGCGTAAAATAATTGACGCCGACCGACCCGTCCGAGCGGAGCATCGCGGCGTACACCGTGTTCATCGCGCCGGACACGGGAACGACCCGACCCTCGATCGGAGTTCCGTTCGAACGAACCCTACGACAAGAAACAAGCGCGGTCAAAGCCGCGAACAAAAGCAAGGATATTAAAACCAAAGAGATTATTTTTTTGCGCATATAATAATATTACTACACGCGCGCACGAATGTCAATAGGGGGTTTTGACAGAAAGGTCGAGAGAAAAAGAATAAAACTATCGAAGCCCGCCCGAAACTTCGAGAACGGCGCCGCTGATATAGCTCGCCTCTTCGCTTGCGAGGAAAAGAACGGCGGAAGCGACGTCTTCCGGCGTTCCGATACGGGAAATCGCGAGAGATTCGATAAAATCGGATTTTTCTTCCGCGGTAAAACAGTCGTTCATTTTGGTGTCGATCATTCCCGCCGCCACGGCGTTTACCGTAATCCCGAGGCTGCCCACTTCGGCGGCAAAACTTTTGGTAAAACTTTCCACCGCCGCTTTGGAAGCCGCGTAAGCCGCTTCGCAGGGCGCGGCGCGCGAACCCCAGATCGAAGAAACGTTTACGATCCTGCCGCCCGCTTTCATATTTTTCGCCGCCCATCGGGAGCAAAGGAAAACCGAGCGCGCGTTGACCTGAAAGATCTCGTCCCATTCGCTCGCCGTAAAGTCCAAAGCGAGAGAAACTTTCGAGATCCCCGCCGCGTTTACGAGAACGTCGGGCGCGCCAAACTGTTTTTCCAGCTCCGCAAGCGCGTTTTCCGTTCCTTCCGCGTCCGAAAAGTCCACGCGCTTCGTTACGATCATTCCGCCGAACGAAGCAAGTTCTTCGGCGAGAGACAGAGCCGCGCTTTCATTGTTTCGATAGAGAAGAGCGACGCTGTCGCCTCTTTTTGCAAACGCGCGCGCAACGGCGGATCCGATGCCGCCGCTCGCTCCCGTTACGACTGCTTTCATTTTATTTCCTCCCAATTCGCAAAGAGAATGATCGAGCTTCCGTTGGCTTTGAAAATAGCGTCTTTGTTTTCACTGACGAAGGACGGAGTCAGCGCGGATACGACCGCGCCTTCCTTGTCGCCCAAAATGGTAAATCCCTCGAATCGATATCCATCGCGCAAGGGACTTTCAAGGGATAAAGTCTCCCCGAAAACGTATTTTGCGGGATTCGGATTTTCCGCGCCTTCCAGCCCGTAATACAAGACTTCGTAAGAAACGGGAGAAAAGACCGCGCGAAGAACGAGGTCGCCTTCCGAGCCCTTCTTTATCCCCGTTACCGAACTGTTCGGATCGTCATAATAACACCATTTTAAGAACTTATAACCGAAGGGAGCGGTGGGAGCAAAAAAGGTTATTTCGCTGTTTTTGTCATACGAGGCGGGGTTTGCGGGCGAATTTTTCCCCATTTGCAAAAGATAAGTGATCGAATAAGCGCGCGGCAATTCGAGCGCGTAAAGGGTAAACGATTCGCCGACGGGAGAAGAAAAGTCGTACGGAGCGGGAGACGCGATATCTCTGACCCAACGGACGACGTAACCCGCCTGCGCTTCGTAAGAAAAGTTCGGTTCGGAAACCGTTTCGCCGCGCGTAACGGACGCGGAAGAAGGCGTAAGCGCCGACGAAGATAAATAGGACGTACTGAAAGAAACGGTAAAAACGTCCTTCTTCGGATCCTTGTTCTTATCCGCGCAGGACGCAAAACAAAGGCAAACGAAAAGTATAACGAGAAAAAACGCCGAAATTCTTTTCATTTTACAAAGTTCTCTTATATTTCCCGCCGATCTTCGCGAGAACGACCTTTCCCATCAGCCAAGACGCCTGAATGGGCCCGTAATCTTCGCTGTCGTAACTGTTGTTTCGATTGTCTCCGAGAACGAAAAGCTCCCCTTTCCCGACCGTCCAACTGCCCTCTTTGACGCCGCCGTATCCGAAATAGATCTCGGGGGTCATCAAAAAGTCGTTTACGACGCTGCCGTTTCTCAAAAGCTGGGCTTGCGAGGCGGAAACGTATCGGATCTCGATATTGTCTCCCTCCACGCCGATCACGCGTTTGATCACGCAAGTGTAATCGGAAGAGGCGTCTTCATTTACTTTGGGGATCTTATTCACGAAGGGAAGAGAATTGAAAAAATCCGCGATCGAGATGGAATTTGCGGGGTTCTTACTCGTAACCTCTTCCGAATTGGGACGATAAAAAACGATCACGTCCCCTCTCGAAATTTTATAAAACTTTTTTTGGACGTACACTTTGTCCCCTTCCGAATTGAAGGTGGGCATCATCGATTCGCCGACAACCGCGACGGGCGCGAGAAAGAACTGCTGGATCACGCCGACGAGCAAAACGGCGATGAGCAAACACAGCATCACCTCAACGATTATTCTCAGCGCTTTTTTGCCTTCCCGTCTCTCTTCCATATCTTACATCCAAAGGAAATTATTATAATATGTATCGTCCGTATCGGGCAAAACGATACCGAGAAGACCCGTCCAATCTTTCATCGGAATGAGTTCGTCCGTCTTAAAATCGTCCGTTTCCAAAGAAAGGCGCGTCCATTCTTCCCCTTCCACCGATACTTGCGCCGTATAGCAAGCGACGGCGTCGCCTTCCTCTTTCAAAAGGCAAACCCGGATCTCCGCGTCTTTTTTCGAATACACGCTGATATGCAGCGAAGAAGCCGGTTCATAGCGATCGCTCTCCGAAAGAATGTTCGTTCGAAGGCAGCCTTTCCCCGTAAATCCCGGAACGCCGTCCGGCGCGTCTTCAATAGCAAAATCCCCTTCGTACGAAAGGAAGGTTTCTTTCGAATTATCCGAATAAAACCCGTGATCCGAGGCAGTGTCCAAAAGGAACTGGCTGACGTGATAACGGGTGAGAGAGGAACAAAGCGTCCCAACGCCCTTCGTGGCGAAGTATAAACCGCCCGGGGCGGAAACGGACGCATACGCGAAGATCTCCCGATCCCCCTCCCAAACGGGAACGGAAGCGGTAAAAGAACCGTCTTCGTGTTTCTTCATCGGGAACTCGTGCCAATGGCGATACTCGGGCGGCCGACCGTTATAGCAAGCGAATAGCGAGGCTGCCTGTACTTTTCCGATCGGCGCGTTCAAGGTAAAATTCATCTCGTCCTCTTCCTGAGACGCCGACAAACGAATTTCCGGCGCGGGCTCCCCTTTCATCGTTTTATCCAACCATTTATAGGTGGAGAACAGATCGGCTTCACGGATCTGGTCGTTCAGCCTCGGAGAGACGGTCAAAGCAAAGGGAACGCCCTCTTGCATCTGATTCGCGACCTCGCTGATCTTTTCCACGTCGCCGCCGCGCGCGTTTGCGCAAGTTGCGATCAAGCAGGGGCAGGTAATGCGGCGAGCCGCGCTTTTGGCGCTGAGCGCCATCGTGTAACTATCCGCGTTCGAACTGTCTCCTTCGCTTACGGGCGGTTCGGAATAATCTCCGAGAAGCGCGAGCAACGCGGCGATCCTTTCGTCCGCCGCGGCAACCTGCCAAGCAACGTCCGCCGCCGTCCTTGCGCCCATTACGGAAACTTTGATTTTGGGATAGAAATACTCGATCAACGTGATCGCTCGGCGAACGATCTTCGCCCAAAGGAAAACGGGGGAATTTTTCGCGGAGGGAGACGCGAGGAATCGATCGGGAACGCCCGCCGCGTACGACGCGTAGGAAAAGGCGGGAGAATATTTCGCCGCGTTTCCTTTTTCATCCGCAATGCCGCTGACGTCCACCGTCATAACGGCGAAACCGCGCTTCAAAAGCTCGTCGAAACTATCCGCCAGCGCGGATTGGTTTTTCTCCGTCAGGACGCAAACAAGCGCTTTTTTCGGCTTGTCCGCCTGCGTTTTGACTTCGGCGAACGCCCTGACCTGCTCTTCCCCTTCTTTGATCGCGGTAAAATACGCGCCTTTGATCGTAATGGCGCCCTCTTGCTCGGAATAAGAAACCGATATGTCGAGCGGTTCGCTTACGGGATCGAAATCCTGCCACAGCTGAACCGGCGTTAGAAATTTGATAGCCACGATTCTGACCTCTTCGTTTTTTCTTTAAGACGGCGCGGACGAAGAGATTTTTCTTCGCCTCTTTATTTCCGTCTTTCGATATTGTATCGCAAAGAGGTTCTTTCTGTCAATCACTTTGCCTTCTCGCCTTCCCTTTAAGGGAAGCGCGCACGCCCGCCGCGCGTCTTCGGTCGCTGATCCTCTCTTCTCCTTCTTTTTCGACCGCCCTTTTCCGCCTCTCGGCGGTCGCCGCTTTTTCCGCTCTTCGCGCTTCTATTTTTTTCTCCCTTTCCTTTCGTCTCTCGTTTCTTCTTTCCTTTCGCCTGTCTGCCCTCTCCCGCCGCTTTTTTACGATCGGTTCCGTCTTTTCCGCGATCTTTTTCTCCAAGGTGCGTTCAAGGGAGAGCAAGGGAGAAAAAATCCTCCGAGCGAGTTTCTTCAAAGCGGGATAAACGCGAACCCCCGCTTTCATCGCGAGAAAAGCGCCGAGCGCGAAAGACAGCAGAGAATACAAACGAAATTCGCCGCCGCTCGCCGTGTACGATCCGAAAAAAAACGCCGCCGCCCCTTCCGCCGCGATCAGACAATCGAAAAAAGCCCGCGCGCTTTTGGACGCGCGTCCGAGAACGTTCAAAACGCAGGACGCGAAGCCCGCCGCCGCGCCCCAAAGAAACAAAAGACAAACGACGGCGCTCTCTTTCCCGATCATTTGAACAATCGCTTGATCAGGCTTTTCCCTTCCGCCGCCGCGGAATATTTAAGCTGCGAAACCTCGCCTTTAACGACGATCACGCCCTCTTCAAGCGAGAGTTTATCCGCGCTGAACCCGCTCCCGGTCAAAGTTAAGCGGCGATCCCCCACCGCGAGTACGACCTCCTTATCCGTTACGCTGACGACCTGCGTGATCCCGGTGATCGTGGCTTCTTCCTTTAACGTAACGGCGTGCGCTTTTTTTACGATCGACTGCTTTTCCATATTTTCACTCTCCGAAAAATTGATCGATTATTTTTATGCGCGTTTAACGCGGATCAGAACGAAAAAGAGGGAAGGACGCTTAGATTATGCGTATTCGTTTGATTTCCCTCGGGATTTGCATTATACTTTATATTAAACGGAGGATACTATGGAAGTTCGTACCAGATTCGCCCCGAGTCCCACGGGGTTTATGCATATCGGAAACCTGCGCACCGCGCTGTACGCCTATCTTTACGCGAAAGCGAACGGCGGTAAATTCATCGTTCGTATCGAAGATACCGACCAAGGTCGCTACGTGGAAGGCGCGGTGGACGTTATTTTTAACACGCTGAAACAAGCCGGCATCGAGTATGACGAAGGTCCCGGCAAAGAAGCGGCGCCGTACAGCTACGTACAAAGCGAACGCAAAGAGATCTATAAGAGTTTCGCCGAAGAATTGATCCGCCTCGGCGGCGCGTATTATTGCTTCTGCAAGGGGCGCGACATGACGGACGGCGGAACGGTGAAGTACGATAAACGCTGCCTGCGCCTTTCGAAGGAAGAGATCCGTCGCAAGCTCGAAAGCGGAGAAAGCTACGTCGTCAGGCAAAACATTCCCGAAACGGACGGCGTCAGCTCGTATCACGACCTCGTGTACGGCGAGATCAGCGTTGCCTATAAAGATATGGAAGACGCGATCCTCTTAAAAAGCGACGGAATGCCGACGTATAATTTCGCAAACGTCGTGGACGATCACCTGATGCGCATTTCGCACGTGATCCGCGGAAACGAATATCTTTCCAGCACCCCGAAGTACAATCTTTTATACGACGCGTTCGGCTGGGAGCGCCCGCAATACATTCACCTTCCCCCCATTATGAAGGATAAGGAGCGCAAACTCAGCAAGCGCTACGGCGACGCAAACTTCGACGACTTCGTAAAAAAAGGCTATCTTCCCGAAGCGATCGTAAATTATATCGCTCTGCTCGGTTGGAGCCCGAAAAACAACGAAGAAATGCTTTCGATGGACGAATTGATCCACCTCTTCTCGATCGACGGCGTTTCGATCTCTCCCGCCATTTTCGACGAAGCGAAACTGCGCTGGCTGAACGGCAACTACATTAAAAAGATGACCGTTCCCGAGTTCGTTTCCGCGGCGAAACCTTTTTTGGACGCGTCCAAGATCGGCGGTAAATACGATTATTCTCTCCTCGCGCCTCTTTTGATCCCGCGCGTGGAGATCCTCTCCGAGATCCCGTCCCTCGTGGACTTCCTCGAAGAATTCGGCGAGTACGATCTTTCCCTTTTCAACCATCAAAAGATGAAGACGGACGCTTCCGTTGCCTTAAAAGCGATCGAAGCCGCCCTTCCCGCAATCGAAAAAATGGGAAAATGGGATATGACGGAGCTACACGATATTCTCCTTTCCAAAGCGGAAGAAACGGGGCTGAAAAAAGGGCAAATGCTTTGGTCTTTCCGCATCGCGATCACGGGGCGCGCTTCCACTCCCGGCGGCGCTACCGAAATGGCGGAACTCCTCGGAAAAGACGAAACGATCCGCCGCCTCGCCTTCTCTCTCGACCTTTTGAAAAAGAGCCTTTGATACGCTCCGAAATAACGAAAAAAGCTCTCGATTTCGAGAGCTTTTCTTTTTGTAAGTGAAAAGGGGCGCTTCCTTGCGCTCCCCTTCTTCTTACGAACGGTTTCATCGCTCGAGTTTTTTCGCTTCTCCCATAATCGTTTTATAGATCTCTGCGAGCGCGGCTTTTTCTTCTTCCCTTTCCGCTTTCCCGCGAACCTTTGCGAAAACGGCTTCTTCTCTTGCTTCGTTCAAAATCGGAAGTCCTTTTTCCTTTTTGATCGCGCCGATCTCTTTGACCGCTTCGAATCGCGCGAGCAAAAGCGCGCAAACGCGTTCGTCTATCTCGTCTATTTTCTTTCTCAAAAGTTCGAGTTCGTTCATTTTTTCTCCTTATTTTTCAAAAGGCAAAAGCGCGTCCAAAACGGCGATCGCGACCGCGCTTTCCACGACGGGGACGGCACGGGGAACGACGCAAGCGTCGTGTCTGCCTTTGATCGAAACGGTTACGTTTTCGCGCGTTACGAGGTTTACCGATTGTTGCGAGAGAGTGATCGAAGGCGTGGGGCGAAAAGCGAGAGACAGCGTAACGGGATTCCCGTTTGACAAACCGCCGTTGATCCCGCCCGCGTCGTTTTTAACGATTTTGATTTCGTGGTTCTCCGCGCGCAGTGGGTCGTTCGCTTGCGATCCGCGCATTTCGGAAAGGGCGAATCCGCCTCCGAACGAAACGCCTTTTACGGCGGGGATCAAGAAACAGAGCGAAGAGATTTTCCCTTCGAGCGAGCCGAACGAACCGCCGCCGACCGCGCCGGGGAGCCCCGTCACCGCGCATTCGATTTCGCCGCCGACCGAGTCGCCTTCCCGAGAGGCAAGCGCGATCTCCCGTTCCATCTCTTCTTGCTTTTCGGGCGTCCATTCTCCCCTTTCGCCCGCGCGAAGCATTTCATTCGTCAATCCGTTTCGGAAACTCGCGCCTTTTACTTTTCCGATTTTGGAAACCCAAGCGGAAACGCGGATCCCTCTTTCTTCCAAGATCTGCTTCGCCACGCTTCCGAGCGCGCAAAGCGGCGCGGTCAAACGCGCGCTGAACTCTCCGCCGCCCGAAAAATCCAGCCTACCGTCTGAAAGATACGCGGCGTAATCGGCGTGAGAGGGGCGGGGAATGCCATACAGATCGGCGTAATCGCCGCTGCGAACGTTCGTGTTCTTGATCTCGACGCGGAAAGAATCCCCTTCCCTCGAGATCTCGGGCACGTCCGCTTCGAAACGCTTCGTGGAATACACCGCCTTTTTTGCTTTTCTCCTCTCCATAAACGCAAGGATCTTTTTCTCGTCCGCCTCGAAAGGCGGGATCCCTTTTGCCGAAAGGATAACGGACGGCGCGTGAGACGAGCCCACGACCTCAAACGAAATTTCGTCACCTCTCCATTTCATACTTGCCTCCGCATTTTTCATAATCTTTCCAGAAAGTCGGATAGGATTTTTTTACACATTGCCCGTCGCTTACGCTGCTTTCTCCCTCCGCAAACGCCGCGAGGATCGCCTCCGCCATCGCCATACGGTGGTCGGAAAAACTGTTAAAATCGCCTCCGCGCGGCACTCCGCCGAAAACGAGGAGCGCGTCCTCTTTTTCTTCCGTCCGAATGCCGGCTTCTTTCAGCATCTCTCGGATCGCGAGAAGTCTGTCGCTCTCTTTGTCTTTCAAACGGGATACGTTCCTAAGTTCGCTGACGCCTCGGATATTCGCGGCGAGAACCGCCAGAATCGGCGCAAGATCGGGGATCTCTCCGAGAGAAAGGGAAAAGGGTTTCGGCTCCCCTTTTCGGACGAAAACGGCGCCGTTTGTTTGTTCCACTTCGGCACCCGCCTTTTTAAGAACGTCGAGGATCGCCTTGTCCCCCTGCGCGGAAGAGGCGGAAAGCCCCGAAACGGAAACGCCCCGCCCGAGCGCGCCCGCCGCCAAAAAGAACGCCGCGCCCGAATAATCTCCCTGTACGAAGGAAGACCGCAGCGCGTATTTTTGACCGCCGCGAACGAAAAAACCGTCTTCTCTTTGCTCGACTTCGATCCCCGCTTCTTTCATCACTTCGAGCGTAATTCGAACGTATGGCGCGGATACGAGCCGCCCTACGAGTCGGATCTCGCTATCTCCCGAAAGGAGCGGCGATGCCATCAAAAGTCCCGTAACGAACTGCGAGCTGACCGTTGCGTCGATCTCGAAAAGCCCCGCCGTAAGTTTCCCCGAAACGGAAAGAGGACCCGCCTCCGCTCCGCGCTTTTTAAGCGCCGAAACGAGCGCGCCCATCGGCCGCTCCGCAAGCCTGCCTTCCGCCTCGAAGCGCGCGTTTACGCCGAGAGCTGCGGCAAGAGGCAGTAAAAACCGAAGCGTGCTGCCGCTCTCGCCCACGTGGATGACGCGAAGCTCCTTCCCCTCTCGAAAAGCGCCGAAGGAAACGAAATTGCCCGAGAAAGAGGCGGCAAAGCCGAGTTCTTCGAGCCCTTTCGCCGTTCGAAACGCGTCGTCCGAATCGCCGAAATCGAGACTTCCCCCCGACAAAGCCGCCGCTATGAGAAGCCTATGCGCATAGGATTTGGACGGAACCGCGTTTACGCTGCCTTCGAGAGGCGCGCTTTTCAAAAACACTTTCATTTCTTATCGATCTCCCGCTTGATTTTATCCCCTTCCGCAAGCAAGCGCCGCAGTTCGGATTCGTCCTTTTTCGAAAGAGCGTCCGAGTATTTTTGCAAGGACGCGATCAGAAAGTCGAGTTCGCTTTTCAGATACTCCGCGTTGTCCATCATCAAGGCGCTCCACATATCGGGGTTGAGCCGCGCGACGCGCGTCAGGTCGCGATAGCTTCCCGCGGAATAGCCGCCGTGCTCCCTTGCGCTTTCGCTTTTGATAAACGCGTTGCTGACGATATGGCAAAGCTGCGAAGTATATGCGATCATTTTATCGTGATTTTCCGCCGTCGTTACGACGACGCCGCCGAATCCGACGGACAGGAAAAAGTTTTTGATCTCGGAGAGGGCGAAAAGATTTTCCGTTACGGGAACGAGGATCATACTCGCGCCGTCAAACAAACGCACCGAACTATGCTCCACGCCGCTGTACTCTCTGCCCGCCATCGGATGCCCACCGCAAAACACGAGGGAAGGATATTCGGCGGATAGTTTTTTCATCGCCTTCGTTACGATCCGTTTGTTGCCGCAAAAATCGAGAATAACGGCGCCCTCTTTCATATAAGGCAAATATTCCCTTGCCGCCTTTTCGAAATCGCGCGGAAAGATCGCGATCACAAGAAGATCGAGAGTGGAAGCGTTTTTTTCCGTCAAAGGTTCCTCGTATGCTTTTGCGAGGAGCGCTTTTTCCATAACGGCGGGGTCTCTGTCCGCCCCGAACACTTTGAACCCGTCGCGGAGGAGCAACCGTCCGAAGGAAGCGCCCATCAGCCCGAGTCCGACGATACCGACCGATCGGATCATATCTTTTTCCCCACGGCGAGCGCGACTTTGTTCGTTTCGAGAACGACCTCTTTGAACTGCTCGGGTCGCAAAGACTGCGCGCCGTCGCACAAAGCGCGCGGCGGATCGTTATGCACTTCGATCATAACGCCGTCCGCTCCTGCCGCCGCAGCCGCCATCGAAAGAGGCTTAACGAGGCGGGAAACGCCGCTCGCGTGGCTCGGATCTACGATGATCGGCAAATGCGTCAGTTCTTTCAAAACGGGAACCGCACTGATATCGAGCGTGTTGCGCGTATAGGTCTCGTACGTACGGATCCCTCTTTCGCAAAGGACGACGTCATGGCAACCTTCGCTCATTAAGTACTCCGCGCTCATCAACCATTCCTGTACGGTGGCGGCGATCCCGCGCTTTAACACGACGGGCTTGCCCATCTTTCCTACCGCTTTCAAAAGCTCGAAGTTTTGCATATCGCGCGCGCCGATCTGAACGAAATCCACGTCGCGGAAAAGATCGATATGCGTCTCGCTCATGATCTCCGTTACGATCGGAAGCCCCGTTTCCTTTTTCGCTCGGAGAAGCAAGCGGATCCCTTCTTCCCTTAGCCCTTGAAAGGCGTACGGAGAGGTCCTCGGCTTAAACGCGCCGCCGCGAAGGATCGTCGCGCCTGCCTCTTTGACCGCCTCTGCGACCTCAACGATCTGTTTCTCCGTTTCGACCGAACAAGGTCCCGCGATATAGGTAAACGCGCCGCCGCCGATCACGGCGCCTCCCGCTCGAACGACGGTGTCTTCGGGATGGAATTTGCGATTCGCCATTTTGAAAGGCTCTTGAATGCGCTTTACGTCCTCCACGATGTCCAGCGAACGAACGAGATCGATATCCACGCGGCTCGTATCGCCTACGAGCCCCATAACGAGGCTGTTTTCGCCTTCGCTGATATCGGTTTTAAGCCCCAGCGACTTGATCCATTCGGTTAAATGTTTGTATTGCGATTCGTCGTGTTGCTTTTTGATAACGATGATCATATTTTTCTCCTTTGCGCCAAAACAGGGCGCCCAAGCGGTTTCCCGCCTTTCTTTTGATAAATAAAAGCGGCCGAATGATTCGACCGCTTTTCCCTTTTCTTTTATACGCAAAAACAGCCGATACTATTGAAGATCCGCGAAAAAGTAATATGCGTAATAAAAGAGATTTTGCTTTTTCATACTCAGATGCAAAGTTTCAACTGATCGTACAGGATGACCGTAACGAGATCCACCCAGTAGAAGATGAAGAACAGCACGATGTTTAAGATAACGCCGAGCCAATTTTTCTTTTCCGCGCGCTTGATAACGCCGAAGATGATATTCGTCAGCGGGAAGATCGCAAGAATGATATTGATGATCCTGCCAAAACCGTAAGAAGCCGAATTCTTAGCCATTTTGATTCTCCTTTTGTTCTTGATAATTCGATTATATCACCGCGCAGCGCGCCTTGCAAGCATTTTTTCAGCTCGCCCACGCAGCCGGCGTTCGCCGATGGGTTTTGAACCACTCGGTATCCTTTAAGAGCGTATCGTTATTCGAGCAGCTGACCGTAACTTTGCCCGCCGAACTCAAAACCGTGATCACGCCGTTCATAGAGGCGAAACCGACGTCGACGTACTTTTTCTTTTCTTCATCGTATTCCACCGAACCGACCGTCGTTACATATACTTTCGCCGTATAAGGAGCCACGCGGTCCACGAAGGCTTGCGAGGGAAAAGTATTGTCTTGATTCTGCGTGTACTCCACCGCGCCCGCGCAGCAACAAACGCACACAATCTTCGGGCGGATAACGGAAAGCAAGCGATCGGTGGAAGCGGTATAGGATCCGTGATGCCCCGCCTTGAAAAGCTGTACTTCGGGAAGGTCGTTACGTTGAACGAGGGATTCCTCTCCGTCCTTTTCGAGGTCGCCGGTAAAGAGATAATAATTCTCTCCGTGATTGAAAAGCACGCAAACGGAATAATCGTTCTCGTCCGAAGTCTTTTCCTCGTAAAAGCGCTGATATAAGATCGTCATACTCATGCCCTCGCCGAGAGAATAAGTGCGGCTCGCGCCTTTTTCTTCGTTATAGCATTCGAGCGCGGTATAATGCTTCGCGCCCCCTTCCGAAACTTCCTTGTCTCGGGCGGAAACGTAATTGTTATATACGCCCGAAGAGGCGTTCGTTTGCGCAAAATCTATAATCGTCTCGCATTCGTATCGCGCGAAAATGCCGGGCGCGCTTTTCGTTCCGTAAAAGCCGGCGATATGATCTTGATGCGCGTGCGTCGCGATGACGAATTCCAGCTTGCCGTCCGTGCAATAGTGGTCCACGTAAGAGGCGATCGCCGCGGAAGAACCGTAGCGGGAGCCGGCGTCGATCAAAATATCCACGTCGCCCGCTTTTATGTACGTGCTGTCGCCCGTATAATTGTTCCCGAGTTCCAAAAAGTGAAAGGAAAGGTCTTTGTCTCCGTAAGTCGAAGCTTTGGGCACGCCCTCTCCGCCGCCGGCCGTTTGCTCCGCGGGCGAAGTTACGCTCGCGATGAACTTTTGCACGGCGTTTCGAACGGGATCGACCGTAAAGTACAGTACGACCGCCGCCACGACGATGATCAACAAAACGACGACGAGCGCGATCGCGACTTTTTTATTCTTTTTCGCGGCTTTGATCGCCTTCTTCCGAACGCTCGCTCCGACGCTTTTGTTCGAGGGACCCGCCCCTCTTTTTCCGCCGCCCGAATTCGCTTTTTTCGCAGCCATTTTTTCTCCTTACTGCTCGTAGCCTTTGGGGTTCTTTACTCTGAAATTCCAAAGACTCTTACACATATCGTCTATATCGAGCTTCGCTTCCCAGCCGAGTTCGCGCTTCGCCTTTTCCGCGCTTGCGTAAACCGCGGCGATGTCGCCCGCGCGGCGCGGCGCCATAACGACGGGGAGTTTTTTCCCGCAGGCTTTTTCAAACGCGCGGATCACGTCCAGCACCGAATAGCCGACCCCCGTTCCGAGGTTATATACGAACACGCCTTTTTCCGAGAGCTTGGAGAGCGCGGCAACGTGTCCTTTCGCGAGATCCACGACGTGGATATAATCGCGAACGCCCGTTCCGTCTTTCGTATCGTAATCCGAGCCGAACACGCGCACGAAAGGAAGATCCCCCGAAGCGACGCGCGCGATATACGGCGTAAGATTGTTCGGGATCCCGACGGGATCTTCCCCGATCAGCCCGCTTTCGTGCGCCCCGACGGGGTTAAAATAGCGAAGGATAACGACGCTGAGATCTTTATCCGCAGCCGCGGCGTCCGTTAAAATGCGTTCGATAAACAATTTGGTCGTTCCGTACGGATTGGTCGTGGATAAAGGAAAATCCTCCCGAACGGGAAGGGACGCGGGATCTCCGTAAACCGTTGCGGACGAGGAAAACACAATCTTTTTGACCCCTTTTTCCTTCATCACTTCGAGCAAAGTCAACGTGCTGTCCAAATTATTGCGATAATAGCGAACGGGCATTTCCACGCTCTCGCCCACCGCTTTCAGCCCCGCAAAATGGATCACGAGGTCGATCTCGTTCTCTTCGAAAATGCGCCTCATCGCGCTTTTGTCGCAAACGTCCGCCTCGTAAAATCGAACGGATTTCCCCGTTATCTCTTCCACGCGCTTTACGGCGACGAGACTTCCGTTCGATAAATTATCCGCGATCACGACTTCGTGGCCCGCCGCGAGCAGCTCAACGGCGGTATGGCTGCCGATATATCCGGCTCCTCCCGTTACGAAAACTTTCATATATGCTCCTTTGACCCGACGAAACGCTCTTTCCTCTTTTCGGGTCTTGCCTTTACGGCGCTTTCATTATACAGTATAGCGGGAGATCGAATCAAGTATAAGTTTATGAGGGGAAAGTTTCTCGCTCCGCATAAAAAAAAGCGCGGAAAAGCGCTCTTGATCTTTCATAATAAATCGTTCTTTGCTTAGGATTCGGGATCGGCAACGGATTTTTTCAATCTTCGCTTTCCGATCGACTCTTCGAATTCGCAAGGCTCGATCTTATTCTCCGAACCCATATCGTACACGTCGCGCGCCGTTACGATATAATGATTCCACAAATGAATATTTACCGCTCCGAGCGCGCGGACGACTTGATTCGTGTACGCGACGTCTTCCTGACTCGGCGCCACGAATCCGCTCGGGTGATTATGCGCGAGAACGACGGTATCCGCGTGACACTGCAAAGCCTTTTGCGCGATTTTGAGACGATCGAAATAAATCGCGTTCGTCTTTTCCGAAGTATAGTTAAATTCCTTGATCAGCGTTCCGCATTCGGACAGGAAAAGGATCAAAAGATGCTCGGTTTCTTCCCTACCGATCTTCCCTTGACAATACGCGACCACGTCCTGCGAACTGGCGAATTTTCTTTTGCCTTCGCTCGTTTCATACGCCGTTAAGATCTGCGGAAGAAGGTGTAAGAACAAAGCGGCGTTTTCGCTGATCCCTTTTACGCGGATCAGATCTTCCACGTCCGCGTCCAGAACTCTTTTGAAAGAACCGAAAGTATCGATGAGTTCGTGCGCGATCGGATTCGTATCGCGGCGAGGGACGAAGGGGAACAAAAGATATTCGAGCTTTTCGTGGTCTTCAAGCCCGGAAAGCCCAAACCGACGAAGCTTGTTTCGAAGCCGCTCCCTATGTCCTTCGTGTAAATATTCCATAGAAAAATGGTACAAAAAATGTGCCTTTTCGGTCAAGAAATAGCGCGTTATCTCGATTTGACGATTTTTTATAAACTTTGAACGATATATAACATTTCTTTTTCGCCGCGATCCGTTTTTATTTCCTTGTCGAAAAAGCGCGCGGGGGCGGCGCAAGAGTTTTTCTTTGCTTATATTTCACTTGTAAAAAGATAAGGGAAAGTAGTATAATGCTTGTAATAAAACTACTATAAGGAGATCGTTTTATTTTATGGCAACCGTTTTACAATTCGGAGAAGGAAATTTCATTCGCAGTTTTATCGATTATTTGATCCAGCTCAGGCAAAACGCGTCGGGAGACGGCGAGACGGTCGTTCTCGTAACCCCGATCGACAATCCCTATTGGGAGAATTTCCGCAAGAGAAACTGCGTGTATCATACCTGCGTTTGCGGCAAGGTGGACGGGAAAGCGGTAAACGATTATACCCTCGTAACCGTCGTAAAAGATTGCGTAAACCCCTATCGTGAATTCGACCGCTACGAAAAAGCCTATCTCGATCCCGAACTGAAAGTTATCATCAGCAACACGACCGAAGCGGGGATCGCGTTCAACGCGGCGGATCGTTTCGACGGCGATCTCGGAACTTTCCCCGCAAAGATCACCAAGATCCTTTACGCCCGCTTTAAGGCTTACGGCGAAAAAGGAAAGGTGGAACTCCTGCCCTTGGAGCTCATCGAAAAGAACGGCGAAACCTTAAAATCGTACGTTTTGCAATACGCGAAAATGTGGAACCTCGGCGCCGATTTCGAGAGCTTCGTGGAAAGCATTCCGACTTATAATACCCTCGTGGATAAGATCGTTCCGGGATTCCCGAGAGCGAACGCGGCGGAGCATTTCGCGAAGATCGGCGAAGAAGATCCCCTTCTTACCGTGGGCGAAGCTTTCCTGTCCCTCGTGATCGAAGGAGACAAAGCGCTCGCGGAGAAACTCCCCTTCCTTAAAGATCCGCGCGTTATCTTTACCGCAGACGTTAAGCCCTATCGCGAAAGAAAGGTCAAGATCCTGAACGGGCTTCACACCGCTCTCGCGCCCATCTCCCTTTTGTCGGGCGTGGAGATCGTTCGCGACGCCGTAAACGACAAGGATCTCTTCCGATATGCAAACGACCTTGCGGATAAGGAGATCATCCCCACGATCCAAATGGACAAAACCGCGCTTCTCAAATTCAAAAACGACGTTTTGGAGCGTTTCTCCAACCCCTACATCGATCACCTGTTTACCTCTATTATCTTAAACAGCGTTTCGAAATGGAAAACGAGACTTTTGCCCTCCTTCCTCGCAGCCGACAAAGCAAACCGCAAGCATATGCTGTTTGCCCTCGCCGCTCTCTTCTGCCTGTATGACGATCCCTCTTTCGCGATCAACGACGGAGATTCCGTCAAAGCGTTCTTCGCCGAAAAACTTCCCACCGAAGAAAAATACGAAGCCTTTATCCGTAATTCTTCCTTCTGGGGTCAGGACCTCGAAGAAACGGAAGGCGCGTTTACTTCTTCCGTCGATTACGTCAAAGCGATCAAAAACGGTAAGATTCGCGAAACTTTGAAAACCTTATGAGCGATCTCATTATCTTAAACGAAAAAGACAACGTAGGCGTTTTGAAAAAGCCGCTCGGAGAGATCCCGATGGGGCATAAGATCGCCCTCCGCGACATCAAAAAGGGAGAAAAAGTCGTTAAGTACGGTTACCCGATCGGCGTTGCCACGCAAGATATTAAAAAGGGAGATTTCGTACATACCCACAATCTCCAAAGCGCCCTGACTGCGGACGCTCTCAGCTATACCTACGAAAAGATCCTTCCGCCCCTTCCCGCGCGCCCCGAAAGAGACTCCGTTATGGCGTATGACAGAGGGAACGGCGTTGCCGGCGCGAGAAACGAGCTTTATATCGTTCCGACGGTAGGCTGTATCGCAAACAGCGCGGAGAATATCGCGCGCGCCTTTAAGGAAAAACACGCAACGGATATGAAGGTGGACGACGTCGTCGTTCTGACCCATCGAGTGGGTTGCTCCGAACTCGGCGACGATCTTACCCGCACCCGCACGATGCTCGTGAATCTCGCGAAGAACGGAAACTGCGGCGGCGCCCTGTTCCTCGGGCTCGGCTGCGAAGAGAACCGAATGGAAGATCTCCGCACCCTCGTTCCGGACGGAAAGCGCGTTCGTTTCCTTGTCGCGCAGGACGTTCCGGACGAAGAAGAGGAAGGGCTGAAACTGCTCGAAGAGCTCTATGCGGTCGCCTCGAAAGACAAACGGACGAAAACCCCGCTTTCTTCCCTTACGTTCGGCGTAAAATGCGGCGGAAGCGACGGGTTCTCGGGCATTACGGCGAACTATCTTATCGGAAGAGTCGCCGACCTTCTCGAAAGCGCGGGCGCGAAAGTCGTTCTCGCGGAAACGCCCGAAGTATTCGGCGCGGAAATCACCTTGATGCAGCGCGCGAAGGACGAGAAAGTTTTTTCGGATATCGCCGCTCTCGTAAACAAATGGAAAGAGTTTTACGGATCGCACGGCGTAAACGTGTATGAGAATCCCTCGCCGGGCAATAAAAAAGGCGGCATTACGACGCTGGAAGAAAAATCGCTCGGCTGCGTTCAAAAATCGGGAAAAGGCGAAGTCAAAGCCGTTCTTTCCGAGCTCGAACGCGCGACCGAGTCGGGGCTCAGCGTTATCGAAAGCCCGGGCAACGACATTATCGCCTGCACCACCCTCGCCGCGGCGGGCGCGAACGCCATTATGTTCTCCACGGGGCGGGGAACGCCGCTCGGTTCCGTCGTTCCGACCCTCAAAATCTCTTCCAATACCCCTCTCGCCCTAAAAAAGAGCGGTTGGATCGATTTCAACGCCGGCGACACCTTGGACGGTCGCAGTATGGACGAGGCGGCTTTCGCTCTGTACGACCTTCTGCTCGACACCGTGGAAGGCGCGCTGACGAGCGGAGAAAAGCGAGGCGACAAACAGATCGCTTTAATGAAAACGGGCGTTACGCTGTAATCTATCTAAAAAAAAAGGAGAGCTTGCCTCTCCTTTTTTTTTGCGTTTTCGATCCATCCGCGGCGCTTATTCGTCCGTATCGTCCGCCTCTTCTTCTTTGCCCTTTCCGCCCTGCTGCGCTTTATTTTGGCGGATCTCCTCCACGGGGAACTTTTTGATCACATACGTATCGTCCACAAAAACCTTACACGTTACGATCTTTTTCAGCATATCGTTCGATTCCACGACGGCGGGTCCGTCCGGCGTCATGACCTTGGAATTGACTTTGGGCATCAATTTATAAACTTCGGAATAGTAATCGTTTTCGTACTTCAAGCAACACATCAGCTTGCCGCAGATCCCGCTGATCTTGGTGGGGTTCAAAGAAAGCCCCTGCACCTTCGCCATTTTGACCGTAACCTTTTCGAAGTCCTTCAAATACGCGCGGCAACAGCATTCCCTGCCGCACATTCCGAGCGCGCCGCGCAGCTTAACGTCGTCTCTTTCGTAAAGCTGTCTGAGCTCGATGCGGGCGCGAAGCGCGCTTGCGAGTTCCTTTACGAGATCGCGGAAATCCACTCTTTCTTCCGCCGTAAAGTACAAAACGACCTTTTTGCAATCGAAAGACACTTCGGCGGAGATGAATTTGAGCTTTAAGCCGAGCGCGATCGCTTTATCGCGCGCGGTTTCCAAGGCGCGCGGTTCGGATTCCTTCGCTTTTTTCGCAAGCTCGAAATCGCGATACGTCGCTTTCCGCAAAACTTTTTTCAACTCTTTCGGGCAGTTTTCTTCCGAAACTTCCTCGTTCGCGCGAACGATCTGCCCCATTTCCTGCCCTTTCGCGGTATCCACGACGACGACGTCGCCCACGGCAAAAACGTCGCTTCCGGGATCGAAAGAATAGGTTTTGCAATTATTATCGAATTTTACGCCAACGATCATCGGCATTTGTATTTTACCTCCACAAGTTTCAGCATTAAGTAATCCGCTACGTTTGCCCCCACGCAATTCGCTTTCAACCTTGCGCGGCATTTCAGGCAAAGGTCCAGCGCCTCGCCCGCCGCCGTCGCGGAGTACATATCCGCGATCGCCTCCACGTCCTGCTTCCGCTCAACGAGGGAGATCGGGAGAGAAAGATGTGATCGAACGACGTCCGTCAGAATAAGCTCGATCATTCCGATCGTTTCTAAAAATCTCTCCTTGGAAAAGAGAGGGGATTTTAAGTAAGTATGCACGTCCGCGCTGCTTTTCAGCCCGAGCAGCAGCTCGACCGCTTCGCTCGCGTGCCGCGCGAAATCTTCGTCGGACGCAAAGGCGCGCGCCCGCGTAAAACTTCCTTGCGACAATCTTGCGCCGCGCTCCGCTCTCGATGGTTCCACCCCGTCCGCAAGCAGCCCGTTTTTAACGCTTTCTTCGGAAAACGCAGACAAAACGACCTGTTTTACACGTGAAAGAACGGTGGGAAGAACGGTCGCGGAGGAAGAAGCGCTCATAATAAAATGAACGCCGGGAAAAGGCTCTTCGAGCGTTTTTAAGAATTTATTTTGCGACGCCTCGGACACGCATTCGAAATTTTTGAAAAAATATAGCTTTTTGCCCCCTTCGAAAGAGGTCAAGCCCGCGTCTTCGATCACGTCGCTCATTTCTTTTACCGAGAAATTCTCCGTCCCTTCGGCAAGATACTTTACGTCCGGTTTGGAACGGAGCAGGATCTTCCTGCATTCCTTGCATTCTCCGCAAGCCGTATCGCAATACGCTCGCATAGCGATCAAAGAAAATAAAGTATCGATCGCGTCTTTATCTTCCGAAAGAATAAAATACGCGTGCGAAAACTCTCCGCGACGGATATCCGATTCTATGGAGCGAAAGGCGGACGACGCCCGAACTTCCGTTTCGTAACGCAATTTTTCCTTCATTTCGTTTTTATTTTACCACCCACAGTGCCGAAAAGTCTATCTAAATTCGCTTCGAGTATGCGGGCGGCGCTCTCCGAGATCACTTCTCCCGCCCTGACCACCGGAACGCCCGGCGGATACACGCCCACGTCGTTTGCGCTTATTTTCCCGATGAGTTCGGACAAATCCGCATTTTTCGGGTTTTCCCCGCGAAAGGAAGACGCCAATCGAAACGCGCGATCCAGATAGCGCCGATTAAACGGCGTTACGATCAAAGTTACCCTGTTTGCGCTCGCGGCTTCGGCATAGATCCCCTTTCTTTCCATATAAGAAGAAAGGGCAATGCCTCTATTTTCCGCAAGGATCGTCAGTCTGGTGAAATCGTCTGCGGGAAGGAGAGATACGGAGGGATATTTCTTTTTCAGCTTCTCGATCTTCTTTTTGATTCTTTCGTAATACCCTTTTCCCTTTCGCTCGAAAAGATCTCGCGCGAAGTCCATAGACGACATAACGAGATAGGAAGGGCTCGTGGAAATACATTTCGCGCGCGCCGCGACCGCCCGATCGTAATATTCCTCTTTTACGTGTAAAAGCGCGCCGCCCGTATAAACGGGAAGCGTCTTATGCATTCCGTGAACGACGAGATCGGCATATCGAACGGCGCTTTCGGGCAGAAGCGGACTAAACGCGAAATGCGCGCCGTGCGCTTCGTCGCAAAGAAGCGCCGCTTTTTTCCTTTTGCAAAACGCCGCGATTTCGGGAAGATCTCGAACGACCCCGTAATAATCGGGCGAAGTAACGCAAAGCAACCCGAATTCTTCCTTTTCGAGAGAAGAAAGAGAGGGAGCGTATAAAACGCGCAGTCCGTATAGTTCGACCGCGGCGTGGAAACTCTTATGCATATCGCCGAGAAAGGCGATCTTTTGGTCGCGAAAGACGAGAAGCGCGGCGTCCACGGCGTCCGTTGCCCCGCCCGCGAAAAAAAGCGTACGCTCGGCGCCGTAACACCTTGCCGCCTCTTTTTCCGCCTGCAAGATCACGCCGCCCGGGGACGCAAGATTGTCCGAAAAAGACAGCTCGGTCACGTCAAAAGCGGAAGACGCGTAAAGACGCCCTCTTTCAGCCCGAAAGAGAGCGCGATGAAACCCGCCGTGAGAGGGCATATGAAAGCGCCCTTTCACTTTGGCGTATTTTCTTACGGCGTCGTAAAGCGGTTTCACTCCACGTACCCTTTCATTTCGTTCAAAAGCGCTTCGGCTTTTTGCTCGGCTTCCTCTCGGCTCTTTCCGCTTGCGGATACGTACAGTTTCAGCTTCGGCTCCGTTCCGGACGGGCGGATCGCGACCCAATCGCCCCCTTCGAGGCTATAATACATAACGTCGCTCTTCGGAAAATCGATTTTCTCTTTTTTGCCCGATCGATCCGTCTTTTCGCCCGAAAGGAAATCGGTAACGGCAAGCACGGGATAGCCTGCGATCGAAGAAATGTCCACCCCGCGAAGCGCTTTCGTCTTTTCCGCCATGATCGTCATTCCGGAAAGCCCCTTGAAATAAACGGAGATGGTTTTTTCCGCATAGTAGCCGAGCGCCTCGTAAATCTCCTGCAACCGCGCGTACAGACTGATGCCGACGCTCTTATAATAGCAGACCATTTCGGCGAAAAGCATCGTGGACACGACGGCGTCTTTGTCCTTCGCGTGCGTGCCGGCGAGGTAGCCGTAACTTTCTTCATAGCCGAACATAAAGGTGTTGCACCCGGTCCGTTCGAAAAGGTCGATTTTTTCGCCGATAAATTTGAATCCCGTCAAAACATCGAAACATTTCACGCCGTAAGAGGCGGCGACTTTTGCGGCGAGCGACGTCGTAACGATGGTTTTGACCGTCGCCGCGTTTTTGGGAAGCGTCCCGTTTTCTTTATGGCGGCGAAGGATATAATCCATCAGCAAAACGCCCGTTTGATTGCCCGTCAAAAGAACGAAATCGCCCTTGTCGCTTCGAATCGCAACGCCCATTCTGTCCGCGTCGGGATCCGTTCCGATAACGACGTCGCTTCCGAGTTTTTCCGCAAGGGCAATGCCGAGGGTCAAAGCGTCCGGCATTTCGGGGTTCGGCATCTTGACCGTCGGGAATTCCGAATCGGGAAGCGCCTGTTCCGGAACCACGTTAAAGGGAATGTGCATTCTTTTTAAGATCTCGGTTACGGGCTTATATCCGCTTCCGTGGAGCGGCGTATATACGATTTTCAGGTTCGATCCTTCTTTCGCCACCGCTTCGGGGGAGAGAGAAAGCTTTTCAATGCGCGAAAAATACGCTTCGTCCACGCTTTTGCCTACGACGGTAATATACTCGTCGAGCTTTATTCCGTCTTTTCCCAAAACGAGAGCGCGATCTTCGGGAACGCTTACCTTGGGAGTCCCGAAGTAATCCTTCTTTTCGATATAGGAAACGACCTTCGCAGTGGCCTCGGGAGAGAGCTGCGCGCCGTCTTCCCCGTACACTTTATAGCCGTTATACTCTTTGGGATTGTGGCTCGCCGTAATCATAATACCCGAGAAAGTATGCAAATATCCGACGGCGAAGGAGCAGATCGGAACGGGGCGCACGTCTTCGAACAGGTACGCGTTTATCTTTTTCGCAGCGAGAACGCGCGCCGCTTCGAGCGCGAATTCGAAGCTCATTCGGCGCGTATCGTAAGAAATGATGACGCCGCGCGCTTTCGCTTCTTCTCCCACTTCGGAGATATAATCCGCCAGTCCCGCCGTCGCGCGGGCAACGGTGTATTTATTCATTCGGAAGGTCCCGAGTCCGATCGTTCCGCGCATACCCGCCGTTCCGAAGGCAAGGGGCAAAGTAAAACGCTCCGCGATCTCCTTTTCGTCCTTCGCGATCGCGGTAAGCTCGGCTTTTTCTTCCGCCGCAACGTTTTTTAACCAATATTCGTAATTTTCGGAATAAGTATTCACGATAAAATCCTCCCGTTTCGGTGTTTATTTTATTATAGCAAACTTTTTCTCCCCCTACAAGAGCGAGCAAAAGATTTATACGCCTTTCCCCCGTTTTGCTCCCGCTTTACGGCAAAAAAAAGAGCGGAAAGATCCGCTCTCGATAAAATTATTTTCAAAAACGCTTATTTATTCATCACGCCGACGAACGTTTTGCTCGCCTTAAAGGTGGGAACGCATCTTCCGGCGATCTTGATACGCTCTCCGGTTTTGGGATGCAAGCCTTCCTTGGACGCGCGCTGCTTCGCTTTGAAACAACCGAATCCGGCAAAAGTAACGGAATCCCCCGCTTTCAGGGCTTCCGCGATCGTTTCGATAAACGCTTCCGACACACGGCGGCAATCGGCTTCGGTGATGTTCGTCTTATCCGAAATCATCTTGATAACGTCGCTCTTATTCATACTACAACCTCCGATAGTTGGTTTACGAATCTATGATACAATACCTTGCGTTTTTTGTCAATACCCTATTTTCCGGCTTCCGCGCTCGATTTTGGGGGTTTATCCGCATTTTCGCCCGATCGTTCCGCCGAAATGAAATAGATCGCGAGCTGCAATCCGTACACGACCGGACAAAAGATCCCGGGATTTACGAGGCTCATAAAAAGCAGACCGAGATAGGAAAAAAGGACGATCGACGCATACTCTCCGTCGGGCGCTTTCGAAAGCGCCGTAAGCCGCTCTTTCAGCATAAACGCGTAAGCCGCCGCGCCGAAAAGCCCCATCGAACCGACGATCTGAACGGGCAAACAATGATAGCAACCGAACATCCCTTGCTTATTCTCATATACGCCGCGCAAACCGCGGTAACCGATACCCGTTCCGAAGAAGGGGAAAGTTTTGAAATTGCGAGCCGCGATGATCATCATATTGCCGCGATAGGAATCGACTTCTACGGCAAGGACTTTGATCTTGTCCCAAAAGGCAAGGAAAAAGGCGAAACAAAGCAGGAGAAGCCCCCCGAGACAAAGAAAATGCACGCGCCTTTTTTTCGCGTTCTTCATTCGGAACAAATAATACGCGTAAGCCGTTAAAACAAAGGTCAAAACCGCCGCGCCGATCAGCGCCAAGCGCACTTTGAGAGAAGAAGGAACGAAGCCTTCCGCAAAAAGCTTTTTGAAATCGTTTTTCCAAATAAAGAAAATCGCGAGAAACGCGGCGAGAACGATAAAAAGAAGGATCGCGTTTCTTTTCCTTACGCTCTTATAGCGAACGAGGGCGAACAGAGCGTAAAACAAAACGGTCGCGGGAACGAAAAGAAGCCCCCCGCGCGACAAAGAAAACACCGCGGCAAACGCCGACAGCACGCCCACGAGAAACGCCAGCGCCCCGCGAAAACCCTTTTTCCCCGAAAGATAAAAGCAGAAAGGCGAAGTCATCAAAACGGTCGTGCATAAGTTATTTCCGAGAGAAGAAAGCTTGGTCAGAGAAAACTCCCACCCTTTCGAGATCTCGGAAAGATTGCCGAGATATTGAACGGCGATGATAAACACCGAGAACGCCGCCGCATAAAAGGAGATCCAAGCGACGTGCTCTTTTATATCGTACTCGTTTCTCGGGTCGAGCTTACGATAAAGCGCGGAATACAGCGCCAGCATTCCGAATCCCAGCCCGAGGACGTAATAAGCGGAAGTTCCCGAAAAATAATGCGCCGCCGGGAGGCTGAAAAGCCCGCCGAGCGCAAGCGCGAAGGAAAGCGCGAGATAGCCTTTCGAAAGCGCGCCTTTTTGCGGTTTTACTCGATAAAAGAAGAAGTGAAACAAAACGCCTACGACCGCGGGAACGCCCATAACGAATTTCAGCGACATAAAGGTGTCGAAGCTGTCGTACAAGCGCAAAACGATGAGCCCGATCAAAAGGAAGGGCAGAAAAGTCCCGAGAGAATCGTCGGAAAGAATGAGCTTCGCCGCGATGATATAAACGAACGTAACGACGCCCGCGACTTCCGCGTTCGTTAAAAAGAAAACGGCGGCGAGGATCGTTTCGAACAGCATCGACCACTCGCTGACCGCCCATCTTCTCAAAAGCGCGAGAAGTTTTCCCGCGCTCTTTTTTCCACTCTCGAACGAAAGCATTATTTCGTGATCGTAACCTTTTTCAGGTTTCTCGGAGCGTCGGGGTTATGCCCCTTAACTTTGCTGAGCTCCATCGCGTAAAGGTGTATCGCAACGGAATAACCGATCGTGGAAGAAAGGTTGTCCATCGCGGGCATACGCACGCCGTAAGTCGCGAGGTTGAGAAGATCGCTGTTATCGCTGAACGTAACTACGTTCGCGTTCAAAAGTTGCAATCGGGTCGCGATGTCGCGGAAATTCTCGCTGCATTCTCCGTCGGGCGCCAAAATAATAACGTTGACCCCTTCTTCCACGAGGGCGAAAGGTCCGTGCATAAAATCGTTCGTTCCGTAAAATTGCGCGAATGTGTATGCGCATTCGTTGAGTTTGAGTTGAAGCTCCTTGCCCACCCCTTGCATAACGCCGCGGGAAAGAATGATGAAGTTATTCATATCCTTGGTTTTTTCCGCGACCTCTTGGATCTCGGGAAGGAGCAAAAGCGCTTCTTCGACTCTCTTCGGGAAAGAGTAAACGACGGGCATCAAGGGCTTTCCGGAGAGCGCGATCGCCAGCATATAAAGAACGGTCAGTTCCGCGATATACGTTTTTGCGCTCGCGATGCTCTTTTCTTCGCCCGCGCTTAAATTCAAATGGAATTTGCCCGCCCTCGCGAGAGGGGACGTTTCGTCGTTCGTAACGGCGACGGTCAGGGCGCCCTGCTTATTCGCCTGCGTCAAAACCGCAAGGGTGTCGATGCTCTTGCCGCTCTGCGACACCGCAACGAACAAGTGATCGGAATAATCCACGTTCGCGCCGTACATCGTGGTCACCGAGGGGTGCGCCGTTCCCGAAGGGATCCCCGCCAGGATCTCGGAAAAATACTTGAAACAAAGTCCCGCGTTATCGCTCGTTCCGCGGCCGATGATCGTAATGTTCTTGATGCGGCGCTTTTTGACTTCCTCCGCGATCTCTTCGACTTTTTTCGAGTTTGCGTGTATCGCGTTTTTGATAACTTCCGGTTCGGACATGATTTCTTCGAACATCACGCTCATAATAAAGCCTCCTGCTGTTTCTTTATTTTCTGAGGATATCCGTTCCCACGTAAGGAACGAGAACTTCGGGAACTCTGACGCTGCCGTCCGCGTTTTGGAACTGTTCGACGATCGCGGGGATCAAACGGCTCGTGGCGAGGCCGCTGCCGTTTAAGGTATGCACAAAGAGATTTTTCCCCGTCTTGGGATCCTTATAACGCGTTCCGTTTCTTCTCGCTTGATAATCGTTTGCGTTCGAGACCGAGCTGACCTCTTTATAAATGCCCATACTCGGGATCCAAACTTCGATATCGTACGTTCTCGCCATAGACGCCGAGCAATCGCCCGCCGCAAGTTTGCTGACTCTGAAATGCAAACCGAGCTTCTCCACGAGGGCGCTCGCTTTTCCGACGAGCTCTTCGAACGCCGCCATGCTGTTTTCCTGCGCCGAATAAATGACCATCTCCACCTTGTTGAATTGGTGGCCGCGGATCATGCCGCGCTCTTCGCTTCTGTAACTGCCCGCTTCCTTGCGATAGCAGGGCGTATAGGCGAAAAACTTCATCGGGAGCTTCGCTCCGTCTATGATCTCGCCGGCGTACATATTCACGAGCGCCGTCTCCGCGGTGGGAAGCATAAAATGCCCTTTCTTGCGCTCTTCGCCTTCGAGCCAATAGACTTCGTCTTCGAATTTGGGGAATTGACCCGCGCCGAAGCCGCAGTTATAGGAAAGCTGATGGGGCGGAAGGATAAACTCGTAACCGTCCTTCAAATGTTCGGAAATAAAGTAATTGATCAGAGCCCATTCGAGGCGAGCGCCCATATTGCGATAGATCCAATAGCCGCCGCCCGAAAGCTTTACGCCGCGCTCGTAATCCACGAGACCGAGATCGGTGCAAAGATCCACGTGATTCTTGGGCGCAAAGTCGAATTCGGGCTTTTTGCCGACTACGCGGATCACTTCGTTATTCTCCTTCTCTCCCGCAACGACGTCCTCGTCCGGAATGTTCGGAAGGCGGGAAAGGAAATCGTCCATTTTCTCCGTCAGCTCCGCGATCTTTTTATCCGAAGACGCGATCTCGTCGCCGAGGGCGCGCATTTCTTCGAAGATCGCCGCCGTGTCCTTCCCTTGCTTTTTATAAAGAGGGATCTCCGCGCTGACTTTATTTCTCTTCGCTTTGTTCTCCTCGACTTTTTGGATCAAAGAGCGGCGCTCTTTATCCCATTCGAGAAGCTCTCGAAAATCCACGATCGCACCCTTTTTCGCGAGTGCGGCGGAAACGCTTTCACTGTCTTTTCTGATAAGTTGCAAATCGATCATAAGTTCACCTGCTTTTCATATTTTTTCCGCCGAAGCGGTATTTTTCAATCGTTTACGCGAAGGAGCCGCGCCGCGTTCTTATACAAGATCGCCTCTCTCTCCTCTTCGCCGAGAGGAAGCGAAAGAAAACGCGCGAGCTCTTCGTCGTGTTTCCACATGGGAAAATCCGTTCCGAAAAAGTAACGTTCGAAGCCGAAGGAAAGAATCATATCCGCCGCCTTCGCTTTGTCTAAGTAAAACAGAGAGGAGCAAGTATCGAAGTACACGTTCGGAAGGTCTTTTAAGCAATCGACCCTGTCCCACACCGAATAACCGCCGAAATGCGCGCCGATAAAGATCTGCTCGGGATACTTCTCCGCCATTTTACGAAGTCTTTCGGGCGCGGAAAAATCGTATCTTTTGTCCCCCATATGTAAGAGGATCGGCAATTTTCCCTTGGTTACGCGATAGATGTTCTCCGCTTCGTCAATGTAAAATTTTTGGAAATCGGGGTGCAATTTAACGCCCTTCATTCCGCGGGATAAAGCGAGTTCGACTTCCTTTTCGATCGCTTCTTCCGTCATCTCGTTATGCAGCGTCATAAACCCGATAAACTCGGGGTGCAGCCGCATTTCGGAATCGATGTAATCGTTGATCGCGCGAACTTGATGAACGGTGGTCGCCGTGCTGTGAACGACGTATTTCTCCACGCCGATCGCGCTGCCTTCCCGAATCAGGGAAGCGGCGGTTCCGTCTTCGCACATATCGATCCCGTAAAAATTCCCGATCGCCGCGACCGCTTTCGCCGCGATTTTTTGCGGATAGATATGGCAATGCGCGTCTATGATGCGGTATTTCTTTTCGCTTTTCGCCGCGATTTCTTTATCCTCGCTCTTTACGATGATCATTGCGGGTCTTCTTCCTTTTCATCCAAATACGTCGCGAGAAAATCCGCGCTGTGGGTCAATGCGGCGAGGGGATACTTGTAAAACGCCTGCCCCACCGTAAAGCTGCCGCCGCGAACTCTGTCGTCAAAGCCGCCCATATGCCAATTGATCGCCATCGCTTCCTCGCGCGTCAGGCGCATGAATCCGCTGATGATATAAACGGATTTTTCGCCGTGTCCGTAAGGGAGTTCGTCTTCCACCGTGTAATAGGGCTGACTCTCCCACACGCCGTCCTTTTTGACGTTGCGATAGGAAACTTTATAATAATTCGTTTTGCAAAGATCGTGTAAAAGAGCAACGATCGCAACCGATTCGGGGCTGACTTCCTCTTTCCAATTCTCGCCGTATTCGCTTTCGAGAAGTTTGATCAAGCGATGATACACGTTCAAGCTATGAGAGCATAGCCCGCCCTCGAAATCGTAATGAAAGCGCGTGGACGCAGGCGCCGTAAAGAAATCCGACTTATTCAAAAGATAATCGAGAAGTTTGTCCGCGCCTTCGCGCTTGATCAGCGCGCGATAGGTGGTTATAAATTCGTCGTCTCTTCTTTTTTGCGATTCGCTCATCTTCGTTTTCCCTTAAAAGATCAGTTCCTGAGATCCGCCGCCGCAAAGGAAGCGAGAGGCATAAGCGCAAGCCCGGGAACGATCGCGGTAAAGATCGTAACGAGCGCGGAAACGTCCGTCTCTTTCGCCACATACGAGATCACGACGTTCGTTGCGAACATCAGCGTGATCGCGAGAAGTACCGCGCAGGAAAGATATCCGTTTACGCCGCGAGACAAGGTCGAACTGTGAACGCCGACGATGGTCAGAAGCAGCGTTAGTCCCCATACGCCGAATAGGATATAGCGCATGACTGTTGCCGAGATCGTAAATTTCATCATTCCGGGGAGAACGAGAAGCGCGACGTAACCCGCAACGAGGATCGCCATATAAATGATCGGAAGGATCGCGGAGCCGATCGTCATTTCGAATTCGGAAGAACCGGACGCGAAAGAGATCACGATCGAAACGCCGCCCAAGAGGAGCAAGCCGTAAATGCCGTACTCGATATATTTGCCGTAATCCGCGATGATCTTCGCCATACTATCCATTTCGAAGAAATAAGGAACGCCGCCGTGCATCGACCAAAGGCGAAGCACGCACCAAACCGCGTCCGCAAGGAGAATGAAAATAAAGCCGAGCTTTCCTTTCTTTCCCGTAATGCCGAGGATCGAGATCAAGCCCACGATACCCGCGAGAATGATCGTCAGATATTGCAGGAAATATTCGCCGCCGAACACGGGGAGAATACCCGCAACGCCGCCGATCCAGCTCTTCGGAAGCTGCCCGAGGAGAGAGGGCGAGCCTGCGAAAAGATCCGCCGAGATGCCGTCAGCCAAAGCGAGGGCGCCGTAATCGAACCAGCGCGTAATGAAAAGTCCGTAAGCAAGATAAAAGAGCACGCCGACGATGGACAGCAACATAATGATCGCCGCAATCGGTTTCTTATAAATACCCATAGAATTTTTACCTCCTGCCTGCGCCGCTTTTTTCTTGGCGGGTCGCTCGGCTTTGATCGCTTTTTGCGCGCCTTTGGACGTCGGCGCCACGTATTGTTTCCTACGCACGTCGGACAAGCTGGCGGCAAACGCCATATCTTCCGCCGTATATTGAGGCGCTTCTTCGGCCTCTTTCGCGCCTTCGCTTTCCGAAGCGCCGCTATCCGCCGCCGTTTCGCCTTCTTCATTCGCATCGGCGCTTTCCGCGCTTTCGACCTCGATCGCGCTTTCGCCCGACTCTGCTTGCTCGGCGGCGCCTTCCGCGCTCTCTTCTTCGCTGACGGGCGCCTCTTCTCCGAAAAATTCCTCGGGCGAGGCGATTTCAAGCGCGTTCTCTTCCGACGCGTTTTCTTCCGCGGCGACCCCTTCGGGAACTTCTTCCTCTGCGGGAAGAGCGCCCTCTTCCGCCCTTTCTTCGAGCGGGGCGTCTTCCGCGGGAGCGGGAACTTTTATTTCTTCGGGAGATACCGCGTCTTCCGCGGGTATTTCTTCGGTAGAAGCGATCTCTTCCGCCGGGGTCTCTTCACGCGCGCTATCTTCCGCCGGGGATACTTCGGGAGAAACGGCTTCTTCCGCGGGAGCGGTTTCTTCCGACGTTTCGCTTTCCGTAAGGAACGCGGGGGCTTCGTCGTCAAATAAAGCGGCGTCCGCATCCGAAACGTCCGCTTCGGATCCTGCGTTTTCTTTTGCGCCCTCTTCCGCGCTTTCTTCCGCGGGCGCTTCGTCCTCTATAAGATCGGAGGGAAGCGCTTCGTCAAAGCTCGATCCGTCGTCTTCCAAAGTAACTTCCGCGTTTGCCGAGAGGTCGGCGTTTTCTTCCTCTTCCGCCGCTTCGTCGGACGGGTTTTCTTCTTCTGCGGGCGCGTCGTCTTCCATTGAAACGGAAGAATACACGACTGTTTCTTCGGGGTCGGTTTGCACTTCCGCCTCGGGAGCTTCGCCGGACAAAAGTTCGGAGCCTTCGGGCAGAGCCTCATCCATCATCGCGAGCTCTTCGTCCGACATTTCGTTCGCCGCGTTGAGCGCTTCGTTTTTGAGCGCGGTCTCGCCGAATTCCGCTTCCGATCTTTCGTCTTCGGTCATAACGCTCGGGAAGGCCGCTTCCTCTTTGAGCGCGGGATTTTCCGCTTCGGGAGCCGCCGCAGGCGCAGCGCTCTCTGCCTTTTCTTCTTCGATCGCCTCTTCGCGCGCTTTCGCCGCCTTGATCCTTTCTTCCTCCGCCGCGCGCACTTCCGCAACCGTCTTCGCGCTCTTCTTTAACAGAGCGCCGCAAAACGGGCAGCGGATCTCCGGCGCTTCGAGGTCCACTACGATGATTTCTTTACATTGCGGACACTTACCTCTTCCGGATCTCATGTTACCTCCTTACTCCGAAGCCGCCTTTCCGAACGATAAAACGCGCCGCATAGGAGCGCGCGGGCTTCGGTTATATTTTTTAATATACTATATAATAAAACGCAAAGGCAAGTAAAATGACGGAGTTCGAAGGGAAAGTATCGAGAAGAAACGCGCCCTTTCGCCCAAGAGAGAAACGGGCGCCGAGGGCAAAGAAAGCCTCTTAAATAAACGATTGCATTTTCCGAAAAAGCGCGTTATAATGTTTTCGACGCTTTAACGCATTATAGTGTGAAATAAAGCGCGGGAGGCAATATGACGTCGGACGAAAGAAAAGAAGAACTCAAAAAGTCCCTATGCGAGACATTTGCCCGCATATCGAGCGCGGAAGATTTTATGCTTTTGCTCGAAGATCTCTGCACGTATAACGAGCTCGAACAAATGGCGCAAAGGCTTTACGCCGCGAAGCTTTTCCTGCAAGGCGGAACGTATAGCAAAATAAACGAAGAAACGGACATTTCTTCCGCAACGCTCAGCCGCATTTCCCGCTGCATTCGTCACGGAAGCGGAGGCTACGGAAAAGTCCTTAAAGACTTGATAGACGACTGATCGCGCGCCGTCAAGATAGCGATTATCAAATAGCCGCGCGGGCGATCGCGCTCGACAAAAAAAAGAATATGCGGAAATATCCGCTGAAAACGGAGGAATTTATGATCAAAGACAACATTCGAAACGCAGCATTATACGAAAACGTAAACCCGCTTTTCCCCGTGGCGTTCGCCTTTTTGGAAGAAGCGATGAAAAGCGCGCCCGAAGTCGGCCGTTACGAGCTGGACGGCGGCGCCTTTGCCCTCGTTCAAAGTTACGACACAAAAAGCGAGGAAAATTGCAAAATCGAAGCGCATAAAAAAATGATCGACATTCAATGCGTCCTGAAAGGAAAAGAGCTGTTCGGCGTGGCGGACGTTCGCTCCGAGGAAATGACCGAAGATAGATTCGCCGAAAAGGACGTTGCGTTTTATAAAGGCTCCGTGGATCTTTTAACGCTTACGGACGGCGACTTCGCGATCGTCTTCCCCGAGGACGCACATCGCCCCCAGCAAGGAGACGGAAGTCACGTGGAAAAGGTCGTGATCAAAGTTCCGTTCGAGTTTTAATTTTTCCTTGTTTTGCTCGGATAAATAGGAAATAAATTAAAATTTAACCGCTCCTTTCGGGGCGGTTTTTTGCTTTTTATTCAAATATCTCGTCCAATACTTCCGGGATCGTCATAGCTATATAACTTGCTGCGGTTATATAATAGTTATAATCGTCTTTCTCAAAACTTATTTTCATCTCATAAAATCCCTCAAAAGGCTCAACCGTTTGATACCGCACCGAAATTCCATTCCAAACGATACGCTCCGAAAGCACCGCAAACGCATTCATCGCCGCGTAATAAACCTGTTTTTTCAGTGCAATCAACACAATGTTGTCAAATGCCTCATCAAAAACGGCAATCTCGATCTTCGCACCGACCACGTTTGCCGATTCTTTTTCTTGAATCACTTCTGCATATTCTTCCAGATTGTCGATTTTGGGGAGAATAATATCAACGTTATAATCAGACAAAAGTTGCTCTTTCCCTTCTAAATGAGTAAAATTGAATTCAAGCGTCGAATCGCCATAATGCTCTTCACTTTGTTTTGTTGAAAAAACAAAGCTGCATATAATTGAGGTCATTGCCAAAACGATGACCGCAAAAATTGCCGTATAAGATGCAAAATATAAACGTTTTTTTGATAATACTTTATTCTTCTTATCTTCCGTTTTCTTTCGATTTAATTTTGCAAAATCGGCTTCCCGATCTGCCGCGGTGTCTCTTACATATTCTCGCATCATTTTATCAAAATCTGCTTCTGACATTGTTCTCTCCTTTAGCTTATATAATCGGAATGAGCTGCATTCACCGTTCCGTTATTGCCAACAACATAAACTCCCGTATAATCGCTTTTCCCGGATGCAATATTCAAATACGTTTTTGTTTGGATCAGAGTTCCCGGTGAATTATAAAGAATATTGTTCCGAATATTTTTATACGATTCCTCATTTCACTATTACCTCTATGATTTTAGAAAAAACATTATTTGTCCGCACCATTTTCAAAGTATTTACGCATTTTTTTGATTGCGTTGTTTTTTATTTCGGATATTCTCGATTTCGAACAGTGAATATCTTTTGCAATTTCCCGAACGGTCATCTCCTCAAAATAGGTTAACTGGATAACCTGTTTCTCTTCTTCCGTCAGTAATTGCATTGCATTCTCGATTTCCATCTTTCTTTCAATCGATTCTTCCGTTCCTTCTTTGGACGGGATGCTTTCATAATCAACGTAACTAAACCGTTCTTTTTCTTTCCCGTTCTTTTTCAAAAAGTTAAGAGCGAGATTAACCATAGTCTTACGCAAATATGAATATGGATTACAGACAATTCGAAAACCTCTTGCAATTCGGTCTATGTTTGCCCAAAAATCTTGTACTAAATCATCTGCGTAAAAAACGGAATGAACGTATTTCAAGGCAATATATCGCAGAATATGCCCGATTTCCGCGTGCAGTTGTTCAATCGCTTCAAAATCCCCGTTTTTTATGCGAATCAGCAAGTTTCCGATCTCTTTTTTCTTTTGTAAATCCATCAAATATTTCCTGTTTCGTTTATTTTTTTATCAGCATATCACGAAGAAAAAACGATTGTCAATCTACGCTTGAACGCCTTTTTAAGAAAGGATTCCGTTCGAATTCGGCGCATAAAATTACTTTTAATTAATTTTATGAAGTTTGAACAGTTAAAAAAAACGTAAAACAAACAATACAACAAACATAAAAATTCGGATTATTGATTTTACGTTTTTATAATCCCAACGGTTTTTATTCATTTTCATAAGGACAAAACCTCTTTCAAAATTGTTTAACTTTATAGAGACTAAGGATCCAACGTCTGAAAAATTCCAAGGAGGATGCAACAAATGAAAAAAACCGCAAAACTTTTTAGCGATTTTTACGGCGGAACGACGACTTATCATCACTTCAAAGCGATTTATTCCTTTAATATGTCAGGCTCCGTCAGCGCATAAAAACAAGGCTTGCAATATATCGTTGACCGTGCTATAATGAAGTATCTTTGTATTATTTGCAAAATTTTTTTTAGGGGTAATTATGTTAGAAGTTAAAGGCGTATCCAAATTTTTCAAAGAAAAAGTGGCGCTCGAACGGGTAAGTTTATCGCTTGCCCCCGGGCGCATTTGCGGCTTGCTCGGGCTGAACGGCGCGGGGAAAAGCACCTTGATGAAGGTAATTTGCGGGCTGTCCGTTCCCTCCGAGGGACAAATCTTTTTAGACGGCAAGGAGATCACCGGGAAAGGAAGCGCCGCGATCGGCGCGATGATCGAATCTCCCGCCTTTTACAAGGAACTCTCGGGCGCGAAAAACCTTGCGGTATTGAGCTCGCTGTTTGAAAACGTAGGTCCGATCGAGATCAAGGACGCGCTCAAAACCGTGGGGCTTGAAAAGAGCGCGAACGTTCGCTACGGAAAGTATTCCCTCGGAATGAAGCAGCGCCTGTACTTTGCTTACGCCCTTTTGAATCATCCCCGTATTTTGATTCTGGACGAGCCCTTTAACGGCATCGACCCGGTCAGCGTAAAACTCTTCGAAGAGATCATTCGAAAACTCGCCGCCGAGGGTTGCGCCATTTTGATCTCCGGACACATCATCGCGGAACTCGAAAAGATTTGCGACAGCGTTATCATTATAGACGAAGGAAACGTTCGCTACGTTTGCGAAGATCTCTCCTCTGTTGATTCGCTCGAAGCGCTCTTCCTCGAAAAAGTTACGGGTACGGGGGATTCGCAATGAACGAGATAAAAAACGTTTTCAAAGCGGAAACGAAACGCACGCTGAGCGGCAGGATCATTCCGATCCTGCTCCTCGTATTCGTTCTCTTCCAGCTTCTCGCCTATTTTATTTTATTCGGCGCGCCCGCGGAACAAACGGAATACTCAAGCGACTATATTTATACGGAGGCCTCTTACGAAGCGCGGCTTGCGCAAAAAGAAAGAGGCGAATGGCTCGGCGACGCGGAAGAATATATTCCCCTTTACGAATTCGTTAAGATACAAGAAAAGAGTGATTACGGCCATTATGCGGCGATGCCGGGCGCTTACAGCTTCGGACTCGGAAGAACGCCGATTTGGACGCTTTCCAAGATCTTTTCCCTCGTAAATTTCGTTTTGCTCCTTTTGTCCGTTTTCCTTGCCGCGAATCTTTTTCGGGAATACGCAAACGGCGGCGTAAAGAATTATTTGATCGCGGGAACGAGGCGAGATCGCGTTTTTTGGGGGAAATGGCTGTATTTAACGGCGATCATCGGGAGCGCGTTTCTTTTCTCTTTGATCCTCGGCGCGGCATTCGGCGCGCGCTATATGGGATACAAGCTCCTGATCTCGGTTAAAGGAGGGGTAAAAACGGCTTCCTTTGCCCAAGCGTTTTTTACAAGGGCGATCTCCTTTCTTTTTCTACTTCTTTTTACCGCGTCCTTTACTGCGTTTTTAACCTTAAAAACCAAAAACGTTCCGGTTGCGCTCGCGCTGCCCTATCTTCTGATCGTTACATTCGGAATTTTGGAATTTCTTTTTGCAAAACTTCCGAATATTCAGCACTTTGATTGGGAAAAGAGAAGATTCGTTTTGACGCTTCTTCCTTATTTCCACGCGTTTCTCGATCCGAACCCCTCTTTCTCTTGGCAGCTCGGTGCGTACTTCGGCGCAGATTGCGCCTTAACGGCGGGAACTCTCGCGCTTTCGGTCGGCGCGGTTCGGAGGCAAGAAATATGAAACACTCTTTCAACGCACTCAAATTCGAATTCAGGAAATTATTCGGAAGCAGAACGCTTTTGATCTTTGCTTTGGTCGCTTTTCTTTTGCTTCTCGGCGTTTCCGTTATTTGGGGAACGCTTGTAAAGCAATATTCGGCGGAGTCTTACAACCCGACTGCCACCCTCTCCGAAGAGGAAACGGCGTCGTATCTGAAACTCGCGAAGGAAAACTATAATGCCTATTTGCTTTCCAAAGGCGAAACTCTCTCTCCTTCCGATTCGGATGAAAGCGCTTGGCTTTATAATCCGGACATCGGCTCCGCTTATTACAGCGAGCAACGCTTCTATTATGAAGCGCTCGCTGCGCATAAACAAGACGCGGAATACGCGGTAACGACGAAGATCTCCGCGAAAAACGAAGCGATCTCAAACGAGCAAACGGCAACGTACAGGCTCGTTCGATACGCGTTCGCGGCGAGCGTTTGCATGATCCTCGTTGGGCTTTTCGTTGGCGCTTATGCCTTCGGAAACGATAAGTCGAGCGGTAATATGAAAAATCTGCTCGCGAGCGGAACGCAAAGAGTGCATATTTTCGGCGGGCAGTTTTTGCTGAACGCAGTCCTGATCTTGCTATTTTGGATCGTGTTTATCGCAGTGGGACTTATCGCGTTCGGCAGAGGCGCGACGGCGAGCGTGTATAACCTTTTCCACACGCGTTGCGCGGTCACGAGCGCAATGGGCTTCTATTTCGGGAAAATGGCGTTTGCCCTCGTCGGCGCTTTCCTTGCTTCCGCCTGCTCCGCCTTCATAACGAGCCTCACCCGCTACACGGGGTTATACTTCCTCGGCGCGCCCGCGCTATCCCTCCTCGGCGTCGGGATCCTGCTTACGCTTCTCAGAACGACCGACTGCTTATCCCTCGCGGCAACGAAAGCGCCCCTCGTGGGGATCGCGCTGCTGCCCGTTGTTCCGGCATTCTCGATCATAACGAGTCTTATTCTCCAATGCCTTCTCGCGGCGGGGCTTTTCGCGCTGAACTACGCGCGATTGAAAAAAACCGATCTGTAATGATCGTTTGATTTCATCTTGATAAAAAACCGCCTTTATGTTTCTCGCATAAAGGCGGTTTTCGTTTTATCGCAATCGCGTTTTATTCCCCGTCCGAAAGTTTCAAAAGGACCACGCCCTGCTTCGCTCCGCAAACGGGGCAAACTTCGAACGCCTCTTTTTCCGTCCACTCGTAGCCGCAGCCGCCGCATTTCCATTTGGTCGGTTGTTCCTTTTTATAAAGCGTTCCCGATTTCATTTGGTTATAAAGATCGGTAAACATTTTCTTATGGCAAGTTTCGATTTCGATCAAATTGCGGAACAGCCCCGCGATATCTTGAAACCCTTCCTTTTCGGCGGTTTTTTGATATTCGGGATACACGCGCTCCGCCTCGATCGCTTCGTCCTCGGCGGCAAGGCGCAAATTCTCCACGAGATCCCACTTTTCCTTGAACGGATAGCCCGAGCAAACTTCCACGTTCGCGATGGATTTGTCGCTTGCGGATTGGAGATAGGTATAACACATGCGCGCATGATTGAATTCGTTATACACGATCTTGTCGATCGCTTCGGCGAGCGCGGTATAGCCTTGCTGTCTCGCGCCGTATTCGATAAATTCATAGCGCGTACGCGCCATACATTCGCCGGCGAAGGCTTTTGCGAGGTTGAGATAGGTTTTGCTTTCGATGAGTTTCATAGTTTCCCCCTTTGGATTCTTGATATGGAAACTATCGACCGATTTCCCTCTTTTCATACGGGCAATAAAAAAATCCCCCGCGCCGATCGAAACCGACGAAAGGGATCTTGCCGCAAGGAAAAGGCGAGGGTTATTCCCCCATTCTATTTTGCCTTTTTGCTATCGGGTTTCAGATGCTTGCGGTCTTTCAGCCCCCACAGGCGAAGCATACTTTCCGCTTCGTCTTTATTCGATTGGATCATTCTGTCCACGGGGTTTATATCTTTTTTATCCGTCTTACCTTTCATACCTTTATTATGAGAGGTTCGTTTCGGAATATTCGGAAAATCAAATTTTTTTGCTGAAAGCGCACCCGCAATAATTTTGGCGGTAGAGCCCGTCCTCTTTACAGATTTCGAGAGAATGGAGATAGCCGCCTTCTTTCTTAAAGTCGCTCGCCAAATATCGAACGCCCGCCTTTTCCGCCGCCTTTTCTCCGATGGAATTGATAAGAACGGGGTTTTTCAAGGGAGAAAGGGTCAGGGTCGTTGCGAAATAATCGAACCCTTCCTCTTTCGCGAGGCGCGCGGTTTCTTCTAAGCGCAAGGCAAAACATTTCGCGCAGCGAAGCCCCCCTTCGGGCGCGCTCTCCAAGCCTTTCGCCGAATCTAAAAAGGGAGCGGGATCCACCTCTCCTCGAATCAAGCCGACCCTCGGATACCTCTTTTCCAAATGGCGGCGAAGCTCCTCGAAGCGCTTGTCCTGCTCTTCTCTATCGGTGATGTTCGGGTTGTAATAAAAAACCGTCAGGTCAAAAACGGGCGCGAGAAGGGTCAATGGGTGCGAGGCGCACGGCGCGCAGCACGCATGCAAAAGAAGAGAAGGGGTCTCCCCCTTTTCTTTCATTTCGGCGATCGCCGCCTTCATTTCTTTATGATAATTTCGCGCGTTCATCAGTTCTTGTTGCTGCTGAGCGGCGCGGGAATGCGGCCGCCGCGGCTGATAAATTTCAAAGGGGAATAACCGCTGACCTTCATAATGGGCGCATGTCCGAGGAGTCCGCCGAAAGAAGCGGAATCTCCGACCGTTTTTCCGTAAACGGGGATCACCCTGACCGCGGTCGTTTTATGATTGGTAACGCCGATCGCCGCTTCGTCCGCGATCATAGCGGAGATCACTTCCGCTTTCGTATCGCCGGGAATGGCTACCATATCG
>DGWX01000034.1 GCA_002395405.1 Christensenella sp. UBA4247 | reverse complement strand
TTTGCCGTCAATAATGCCGACTGTAAGGAGGTACATAATGCCGAGCAACGCGAGGTGCATCATGTCGCCAACGGCGATGCATAATGCTTGCCGTAGGCAAGTACATAATGTCGGCTTTGCCGATACATCATGTTTTGCGAATGAGGAATGATCGTACCCCCGCGTGCGGTGGCATGATGTACGCCCCTATGGGGCGCATGATGTATATTTTGCTCGCTTCGTTCGTAAAATACATAAAAATCTCGGAATAATCCGAGATTTTTGGCGCACCCGATTGGATTCGAACCAACGACACCCGGCGTCGGAGGCCGGTGCTCTATCCAGCTGAGCTACGGGTGCATTCAATGCGCGCGTTTGTTTTTTCCGACGAATCGAAGCGTGTTTCTCGCTTCGACGAAGCGCGCTGTTTATTTCTTCCGTTTTGCGATTTTGTTCGAGCGAAACCCCGCGGAAAGGGCGCCGCCTCTTGATTCCTCTCTTACGCCTCGGCAGGCTCGAGGATCAAATAGCCGAAAGCGGGGATCACCGCCGTGTCTCCCGTTTTGAATACTTTTCCGTTTACGACGGAGCGCGCGGCGCGGCTTTTACGGTACGCGAGGATCCTGTCCTCAAAAGTCGGATTGACGACGACGTAAAGGGACTTTCCGTCCTTAAACCGGTGCAAAACGAGCAGTTCGCCCTGCTCCCAAACGTTCATTCCCCCGAGCAAGATCTCGCGGTATTTTTTTCGAAACGCGCCGAGGAAGCGATAATGATCAAGCAGCTCTTCGTCTTCCTTGCCCCAGGGGAAAGGCGCGCGGTTCATCGGGTCTTCAAAGCCTTGGAGACCGACCTCGTCGCCGTAATAAACGGACGGAACGCCGGGCAAAGTAAACTGCAAGAGAGAGGCGATCTTTAAGCGCTTTTTCGCGAGAGAAAGCGCGTCGCCGTAGATCTCGATATGAAGGCGCTGCTCCTTCGACGTGGATCGAACGTCCACCCCCGAGAGCGCGTTTAAGACGCGCACGGTATCGTGCGATCCGATGAGCGTCATCGAACTGTTCAAGGCGTCCAAGGGATAATTCTCGTAAATGCGCATGACCTTCGTTCCGAAAGCCTTCGCGCCGCCCACCATGCAAAAGGAAAGGATCGCTTCTTTGAACGGATAATTCATAACGCCGTCCAGCTCCCCTTTCGTAAGATACGGGCGCAAAGTTCCGTAACTGAATTTAACGCTCGCGTCTTCCCAAACTTCGCCGATGATAACGGCGTTCTCGTTTGCTTTTTTGATCGAAGAACGCAGCTCGTCCACAAAATCGGTGGGGAGTTCGTCCACGACGTCCAGCCTCCATCCGTGGATGCCGAAATGCGTCCATTTATCGATCACCCCGCCCTTTCCGAATATCAGCTCGCGATAGCCGGCGGCGCTTTTGTTTAGGGTGGGAACGACTTTGCAGCCCCACCAACAGTGATACTCGTTCGGGAAAGAGGAAAAATAATACCAATCGTGGTAAGGAGAGGTTTCGCTTTGGAAAGCGCCCACGCTATTATAGTGCCCGAGCTGGTTGAAGTACAAACTGTCCGCGCCCGAATGGTTAAAAACGCCGTCCAAAATGATCCCGATCCCTTTTTCGCCCGCTTTGCGGATCAAGTCCCGGAAATCCTCCTCCGTTCCGAGAAGGGGGTCGATCTTCAAATAATCGCCCGTATCGTAACGATGGTTGGACGACGCCTCGAAAATCGGCGACAAATAGATCTCCGTAACGCCGAGGCTTTCGAGATAATCGAGCTTGGACGCGATCCCGCGGAAGTTTCCCCCGTAGAAATCGTTCGCCTTATAGCTGCCGTCCGCCTCTCGGACGGTAACTTTCTCGTCCCACTTCTTTAAGTAACCGAAGCGCGGCTTTATATCCTCTCCTTCTTTCGCGAAGCGATCCGCGAAGATATGATAGATGACGCCGCCTTGGATGGTTTTCGGAACGACGTAATCCTTCGCGTACACCGTCAGCTGCCATTCGGGAAGGTTTTCCCCTTGGATCGCGTCGCCGTTTTCTCCCGCGCCGACGTAATAGACGCCGCCGCTCACTTCGTACACTTCGAAGCGATAATGGTAGATCCCCCAATCTTCAAGCGTAAACTCGCATTGGAAATAGGTCAAATTGCCGTCGTCGCCGCAAAAAATCAGGGGAATTTTTCTTTCCTCTTCCTCTTTGCGAACGAACAGATTGACTCCGCCGACCCAAATCGAGTGGGTTACGGGAAACACCATCTTGATCTTTTCCCCCGCTTTTACCGCGCCGAAGGGGGTTTTATGTACGCGCGAATTGAACTTAAACACGGCTGCCGATCCTTCAATAACGCCTTCTTTCCCCGCCTTATTCGACCGGTCTTAAATGCCAGATCCTGTCGCTGTATTCTTTTACGGCTCTATCTGCCGCAAAGAAACCGGATTGTGCGATATTGACGAGGCTCATCTTGTTCCAAACGAGCGGATCGCCGTACGCCTTTTCAAGCTTCTTTTGTGCATCCGAATAGCTGTCGAAGTCCGCAAGAACCATATAGGGATCCGCCATTCCGCCGCGACCGATGGTCAAAAGGTCGGCAAGCTCTTTGAAACTGACGCCGCCGATGCCGTTTCTCAGCATATCGATCACGCGCCTGATGCGATAGTTATTGCGGTAATACGCCGTAGGCTCGTAGCCCCCTTGATAGAGAGAATGCACTTCATCGCTCGACAAACCGAAAATGAAGATATTATCCGCGCCGACGCGCTCGTAGATCTCGACGTTCGCGCCGTCCATCGTTCCGAGAGTCACCGCGCCGTTGATCATAAATTTCATATTGCCCGTTCCGGAGGCTTCTTTTCCCGCAACCGAGATCTGTTCGCTGACTTCGGACGCCGGCATAATAAGCTCCGCGAGGGAAACGCGATAGTTTTCGAGGAACACGACTTTGATCTTGTCTTTAACGTCGGGATCGTTGTTGATAACGTTGCCCATCATATAGATCAGGCGAATGATCAGTTTCGCAACGTAATAGCTGGAAGCCGCCTTCGCGCTGAAAATAAAGGTGCGCGGCTTTATATCGAGATCCGGGTTCTCTTTGATCTCGCAATAAAGGTCGAGAATATGGAGCGCATTCAGGAGCTGACGCTTATATTCATGCAAGCGCTTGACCTGAACGTCGAAAATGCTGTTCGTGTCGACTTTAACGCCGTTGTTATCGAAAATGTATTTCGCGAGACGCTCTTTGTTGCTCTTTTTGATCTCGGAAAGCTTTTTCATGACCGCCTTGTCGCCGGTAAACTTCATAAGGGCGGAAAGGTCCGCGTCTTTAATAAAGGAATCGCCTACGAGTTCTTTGATATAATCCGAAAGAAGCGGGTTCGCTTCGGCGAGCCAACGGCGGTGCGTAATGCCGTTCGTAACGTTCGTAAAGCGAGAAGGCGTCAGCTTATAAATATCGCTGAACACGTCTTTCTTTAAGATCTCGCTGTGTAAAGCGGAAACGCCGTTGATCGTATGCGACGCGTACAGGCAGAGGTTCGCCATACGGATCTCTCCGTACGCCATGATCGCCGATTTGCTGACTTTGTCCCAATCGTTCGGGAAGGCTTCCCAAAGGTCGATGCAATAGCGCCTGTTCATCTCCACGATGATTTGATAGATACGGGGGAGTTGCTGTTCCACAAGCCCTTGCGGCCATTTTTCGAGCGCTTCCGCCATAACGGTGTGGTTGGTATAAGAAACGGTATTGCGAACGATGTCCCACGCTTTTTCCCAGCCGTAACCGTACTCGTCGATCAAAATGCGCATCAACTCGGGGATACAAAGGGTCGGGTGCGTGTCGTTGATATGGATCGCCACGAGATCGGCGAAATTATCCAAATTCGGGTTGTGCCTCAAATGGTTGCGAACGATGGATTGGATCGACGCCGACACGAAGAAATACTGCTGTTTCAAACGAAGCATTTTTCCTTCCACGTTGTTATCCGCGGGATAGAGGACTTTCGAAATGGATTCCGCAAGCGCTTTGTTCTCCGAAGCCTTCAAATATTCGCCTTGATTGAACAAATGCATATCGAAATCCATCGGAGATTTCGCGCTCCAAAGGCGAATGCGGTTTACGGCGTCCGTATCGTAACCGGAAATATGCATATCGTAAGCGAGCGCGAGGATCGGCGTATAATTCTTTAATTCGACTTTGAGATTACCGTCCGTCCAGGTCTCTTCCACCCTGCCGCCGAAATGGACTTCGAAAGTCTCTTCGGGACGGGGCGCGAGCCAAACGTCTCCTTTTTCCAGCCATCTGTCCGGCATTTCCACCTGCCAGCCGTCCACGATTTTTTGCTGGAAGATACCGTAATCGTACTTGATCGAGAAACCGCAAGCCGGATAGCTCTCGCTGGTCAGCGCGTCCATATACGCGGAAGCGAGTCGGCCGAGACCGCCGTTTCCGAGACCCGCGTCCGGTTCGATCTCTTCGATCTCGTCGAGGTCATAGCCGAGGTTCTTTAAGGCCGCGCGCATTTTCTCGGTCAGCTTGATATTAAACAGGTGGTTTTTGAGGGAACGACCCGGCAAAAACTCCATCGACATATAGTAAACCTGCTTGTACTTGCCTTGGTGGATCTTGTTTTTGAATTCCACCCTTTGGCGCGTCAAGATATTTCTGACGACCATGCAGACCGCTTCGTACATTTGCGCTTTCGTCGCGTCCTTCGCGAGGATCCCTTGCTGCTTTTCGACTTGCGCTTCGATCAATTGTTGTAGTTCTTTTTCCGAATAATTTTTCATTTCAAGTAAAATTCTCCCGTCTTGATTATTTTATGAGTGATTTATATAAGTCCGCATAGCTTTTTGCCGAAGCAGCCCAACTGAAATCGCGGCTCATTCCGTTTTGAACGACCCTTTTCCAATCTTCTTTATTGTTATAATACGCGTCCACCGCGCGCCAAATCGCGCCGAGCATATCCTGCGCGTTAAAGGTTTTGAAAGTATAGCCGACGCCCTCTTTGGTTTCGGGGTTGAAGGGGATCACGGTATCTTTCAGCCCGCCCGTCTCGCGAACGACGGGAACCGCGCCGTAACGCATCGCGATCATCTGCGACAAGCCGCACGGTTCGAACTTGGACGGCATCAGGAAAATATCCGCAGCCGCATACAATTTGCTCGCGAGATCGCGACTGAAATTGATGATGACGCGAAGTTTATTGCCGTAGCGGTGTTCGAGGTCTTTAAGGCGCGTTTCGTATTTCCAATCGCCCATTCCGAGAACGACGAGTTGGACGTCCGCCGCGAGCAGCTCTTCCGCAACGGAGAGAAGGAGATCGAGGCCTTTTTGCGAAGTAAGCCTCGTGATCATCGCGATCAAGGGGCGCGTTTTTACGTACTGCAAGGAGATCAAGCGCAACACGCTTTCCTTGTTTACTTCCTTTCCGGACATATCTTTCAAACCGTACGGCGCAAAAAGCGCTTTATCCGTCATCGGATCGTAATCGCGAACGTCGATCCCGTTGATAATGCCGCTGATCTTATAAGCGCGGTTGCGAAGAATATCTTCAAGCCCGTACGCGTAATAACTATCCATGATCTCGCCGGCGTAAGTCGGGCTGACCGTCGTTACGCGGTCGGCGCATTCGATGCCGCCTTTCATATAGTTACAGCAGCCCGCGTACTCCAAAAGGGAGCGACGGGAATCGGGGATCCCGAGGACGTCGCCCGTCATATAGGAATCATATTGACCTTGAAACTCGATATTATGAATGGTGTAAACCGTTTTGATGCCCGAATAGATCGAGTTTCCGCGATAGAAGCAATCGAGGAACACGGGGACGAGCGCGGTTTGCCAATCGTTGCAATGGATCACTGCGGGGTGGAAGTCGATCAGCATCAACATTTCGAGAACGGCTTTGGAGAAGAACGCAAAACGCTCGCCGTCGTCGTAATGGCCGTAAAGTCCGCCGCGCTTGAAATAATACTCGTTATCGATGAAATAATATTTTACGCCGTTCGCCTCGCCTTCATAAACGCCGCAATATTGATTTCGCCAAGCGAGAGGAACGTACGTATAGGTCAAGAAGCTCAGCGTTTGACGCAGTTTGTCGGGAATATCGGCGTAAAGCGGGATCACGACGCGCACGTCCAGCCCTTCTTTTACCAAGGCTTGCGGAAGCGCTCCCGCAACGTCGCCGAGACCGCCCGTTCGAATAAAAGGCGCGGCTTCGGACGCCACGAACAAGACGCCCGTTCTCTTTCTCGGCTGACGGGGCTTGCCTTTTGCTTTTGCGTTTCTTTTCTTGGATTTATTCATACTTCTCTCCTTCCTATCTTATACCGTCTTGTCTTTTACGATAACGACGGGGTAGCTCTCGTAACCGCTGATCGTTCTGCCCGAACTGATGGTTACGTTTTTATCGGTGATCGCATAGCAAACCGAACTGTTCTCCATGATCTTTCCGTTCTCCATAATGATGGAATTGCGAACTTCCGCGCCGCGCGCCACCTTGACGCCACGGAACAAAATACTGTTCTCCACAAGCCCGTCTATCTCGCAGCCGTCCGCGATCAAGCTGTTTTTAACCGCGGCGTGGTCTTTGTAAACGGTCGGAACGCTGTCTTTAACTTTGGTGTAAATAATGCTGTCGCCGTAAAAGAGTTCGTCGCGCACTTGGGGATCGAGAACGTTCATGCTTTCGTTATAATACGTCCTGACGTCGTCCACGATCGCCGCATGGCTCTTTACCATATACGCGTTGATCTTGATCGAACCGAGTTGCTTCATCAAAATATCCTTTTCGAAATCCACGTGACCGCGCGCGTACTCGTGCTCCACGAGGGTCAAAAGCAGATCCTTTTTGATCAGATACACGTTTAGCCCGAGGGTCTTTTCTTCGGAAGACGGCGTTTGCGAGAAATAAAGATCTTTTACTTCGCCCCCCTCTTCTTCCACGACGAGGCGGCGAGAGGTCGTCGTCTTCGCGCGGTGAACGAGCATCGTAACGTCCGCCTTGGCGGCGAGGTGGTTTTGATACACCTCGTCGTAATCGATATTCATCGCGATATTGCTGTTTGACAAGAGCACGTACTCTTCCTGCGAACCGCGAATAAAGCCCTGTATCGAATAGATCGCCTCGATCTTGCCCTTATACATTTCCCTCGAAGAATTGAGAACGAAGGGCGGGAAGACGGCGATGCCGGAATTTTTGCGGTTGAGATCCCAATCGCGGCCCATTCGGATATGATCCATCAAGGAGCTGTAATTGCTTCTCGTAACGATCCCGATCTGGGTAATGCCGCTGTTTACGAAATTGCTGAGGGTAAAGTCGATCAGTCTGTACCTGCCGCAAAAAGGAAGAGACGCGGTCGTCCTATGGATCGTCAGTTCGTTTAATTTGTTTTCGTTATCACTTGCGAAAATTACGCCCATTACGTCGTTCATTTATTTGCCCTCCTTTACCATTTCAGCGGGAGCGACCGTCATAGACGGCGCGATCTTCGCGCCCGGTCCGACGACCGCGATCTGCCATTCCCCTTTGATCGGGGCGGTTTGTTTTTCGCCGATCTTCGCGCCCTCTCCGATCACCGCGCCTTCCGCAACGATCGAATGACGGATCACCGCGCCCGCTTTTACGACCGCGCCGGGAAAAATAACCGAGTCTTCCACCGAGGCGCCGAGTCCGATATAAGCGCCGTGTGAGATAACGCTTCTCTTTACGCTGCCCATCACCATCGCGCCTTCGGACACGATGCTGTTTACGATCTCCGCCGAGCCCGCCACAAAGTGAGGCGGTTCCGCGCTGTTACGCGCGTAGATCTTCCAAGAAGCGTCGTTCAAATTCAGGCCGCTCGCGGGATCCAAAAGATCCATATTCGCTTCCCAAAGGCTGGAAATCGTTCCCACGTCTTTCCAATAGCCGCTGAAACGGTACGCATAAAGTTTCAATCCGTTGTTCAGCATACGGGGAATAATATTCTTGCCGAAGTCGTTTTGCGACTTGGGATCGTTCTCGTCGTCGATCAAATACTGCCTGAGAACGCTCCAAGTAAATACGTAAATTCCCATAGAAGCGTTCGTGCTCTTGGGCTGCTTGGGCTTCTCTTCGAATTCGTATATGCGATCGTCTTCGTCCGTGTTCATAATACCGAAACGGGACGCTTCTTCGAGAGACACGTTGATTACGGCGATCGTGCAATCCGCGCCTTTTTCTTTATGCGCGCGGAGCATCTTGTCGTAATCCATTTTATAGATGTGATCGCCGGAGAGAACGAGAACGTACTCGGGGTTAAAGCGATCGATAAAATTCAGGTTTTGATAGATCGCGTTCGCCGTTCCCTTGTACCATTCGCCTTCTTTTCCCTTTACGTAAGGCGGGAGAACGTAAGCGCCGCCCGAGAGTCTGTCAAGGTCCCAAGGCTGACCGTTGCCGATATATTGGTTTAGCTCGAAGGGCTGATATTGCGTCAGCACGCCGATGGTATCGATATCGGAATTGATGCAGTTAGACAGAGGAAAGTCGATGATACGATACTTTCCGCCGAAGGGAACGGCGGGTTTCGCGACGTCGTGGGTCAGCACGCCGAGCCTCGTCCCCTGACCGCCCGCGAGCAGCATCGCCACGCATTCTTTTTTGTTTCTTGACTTCATTTTGCACCCTCCTTTTTCGGTGAGATTTTTTTGAAATAAACCGCGCTGTACGCGGGAATATCCATTTCGAGATAGAACTTTTCGCCGTGGCTTTCTCCGATCTTCGCGGAGAGAGAAAACGCGCCTCTTTCGCCGCCGAATTTCTTGCTCTCGCTGTCAAAGACCGCCTTGTATCTTCCCTTGTCGCGAACGCCGATCTTATAACCGTTTCTCGGAACGGGCGAAAAGTTGAATACGCACAGCACCGTTTCCCCTTTTTCCGAAATACGGTTAAAGGCGAACACGTTCTGCGTGTTATCGTCCACGACCGCCCAACGGAAACTATCGGGCGAAGTATCGAAATCGTAAAACGCCGGTTCGCTCTTGTAAAACTCGTTCAACGCGCGAACGAAACGACGCATATTTTCGTGAGCCGGATAGGAAAGGAGCAACCAATCCAACCCTTGCTTGTAGTTCCATTCGATAAACTGCGCGAATTCCCCGCCCATAAACAGCAGTTTCTTTCCGGGGTGCGCCATCATATAGCCGTAATAGGTTTTTAAGCTCTTGAATTTTTCTTCGTAATCCCCCGCCATCTTTCCGATCAGGGAAGCTTTCCCGTGAACGGCTTCGTCGTGAGACAAAGGAAGGATATAATTCTCGCTGAACGCGTACATGATCGGGAAGGTCATACACCCGTGCATATCTTTGCGGAAGAAGGGATTGGCGGAAACATACTTCAAAGTATCGTTCATCCAACCCATATTCCATTTGAAATTGAAACCGAGACCGCCGTCGTAAGGCGGCTTGGTCACCATCGGGAAAGCGGTGGACTCTTCCGCGATCATCATAACGCCCTTATAGCGAGACAAAACCGCTTGATTCAGCTCTTTGATGAAGTCGATCGCTTCGAGGTTATAATTGCCGCCGAACGCGTTCCTCTCCCATTCGCCGTCCTTTCTGGCGTAATCGAGGTACAGCATACTCGCGACCGCGTCCATACGGATCCCGTCGATATGATATACGTCAAACCAAAACATCGCCGAGGAGATCAAGAAGGAGCGAACTTCGCTCTTGCCGTAATCGAATACGACCGTTCCCCATTCTTTATGCTCGCGCTTTTTCTCGCTCGCATATTCGTATTGATACGTTCCGTCGAACTTATAAAGCCCGAATTCGTCCTTCGGGAAATGCGCGCTGACCCAATCCACGATCACGCCGATGCCGGCTTTGTGGAACGCGTCCACAAGCTCCATAAAATCGTCCGGCGTCCCGTAACGCGAGGTAGGCGCGAACATTCCCGAAACCTGATACCCCCAGCTGCCTTCATAGGGATACTCCGTTACGGGCATAAACTCAACGTGCGTATAACCCATCTGTTTCACGTACGGAACGAGCTCTTTCGCAAGATCGAGATAGGAATACACGTTCCCGTCCTCGTGACGCTTCCAAGAGCCGAGGTGAACTTCGTATATATTCACGGGCGCGTTATAAGGAGAATACTTTTCGCGGCGCGCCATATACTCCGCGTCTTTCCATTTATGGCGGAATTTATAGATCTTGCTCGCGTTACCGGGCGCGGTTTCCGTGTGCAGCGCGAAAGGATCCGCTTTGTAAACAAGCTTTCCGTCCGCTTGCGTAACGGCGAACTTATATTTATCGAAAATTTTAGGCGAAGTCAAAAAAGCCTCGAAAAAGCCGCCCTTCCCGCGCTCCATCGGATCGGCGGAAAGATCCCAACCGTTAAAATCTCCCACGACGGACACGCTTTTCGCGTTCGGCGCCCATACGCGGAAGGTATAGCCGCGCTCTTTCCCTCGAACGCAAGGCACGGGGCAGAACATCTTGTAACATTCGTAATTCGTACCTTCGTGGAACAAAAAAGCGGGATAATCGATATTTTCGGACATATTGCCTCCTAAAAAAAACGCGGTTATCGTCATTATAGCACAACGAACCGCCGTTTTTCAATAGTAAAACGCAAGATTTTTAGGGCAATTTGAGAAAAGTTGGTTTCCGATCGTATAATTAACCGAAAATCTCTTCCAAACGGGCTTTTCCTTCGGATAAAAATTCGGAAATATCCGAATATTCCGAAGATTGGAACGCTTCAAGGACGAAATCACCCTTGTAGCCGCCTTTTTTGAGTTTTTCAGCAAGAGAATCAAAGCGATAGCGCCCTTTTCCCGGCATAAAATGGCAGTCTTTTACGCCGTCTCCGTCCGAAAGGTGCGTTGCAACGAGGCGATCCATATAGCGCTCCGCCATTTCGCCGCTGTCATCACCGAACATAAGCGCGTGACAGGTATCATAACAAAAATAGGCGTTCTTGACCGCGCGGAACAATTCGTCGAAGGGGGCTTTCCCCGTCAGATTCTCGAAAGCGAGCTTTACGCCCTGCGCCTCGGCGAATTCCGCGATCTCGCCCACGTTATCGATCACGGCGGCATTTACCTCGGGCAAATGCGCCACGCAGATCGAAACGCCTTGCTCTTTTGCGGATTTGACGTATATTTTATGCGTCTTGACCGCTTCTTTCGCCCCGTAATACTTGTTTGCGAGGTAGGGCGCGTACTTGATGGGACAATGCGCGTAAGATACGCCGAGCGATTGCTCGCGCAAAAATTTGAACTGCTCGTACTCCGAGATCCCGCTGTTCGTATTAAAATCGCTGTGGCACCAAACCGCCACCTTTTCAAACCCTGCCGCTTTGATCTTTTTGAATCTTTCTTCCGCCGGCAAATCGAATCCGCAATAGGCGTAAACGCCGAAATCGTTCATGTTTTTCTCCTTCTTTCCCTTCCCTCGGCAAGGGGAAGATCTTTTTCATCGCGAAGCCCTTTTTTTGCGTCGCGCGACGAGATCATTATATCGTATTTCCGTCTTTTCGTCAACGCGTCCGCGCGCGGGCGCGCATTTTTCCTTCGCCCGCTCTAATCGAACAAATGCGGATACCCGAAAAGATTGGGAGCGGAGAATCGGGAAAGCGTCTCATACTCGCGAGAAAACGCACCGGCAAGCGCGTCGTACTTCTTGCGAATATGACAATCCGCCGCAAGGAAATCGGGCGCCACGGTCAAGGTGGAAACGAGAGAAAGCGTTTCCGCCGCGTCTTCCATAACGGATTTTCTCGAATAGGTGCTGAGGAAACAGCTGTTATCCGCGCCGTAGGTCGGGCTGACGCCGTACACGCGTTCAACGCTTCCGTAAGCCGATTTATAGGCGAGAGAATAGTTGTAGCTTTTGAGTTCGGATTCAAACGCGGAGCGCGCGGAAGACGAGGTAAAGTTATAGTGGAAAAGGTGGGTAAATTCGTGAAGCATAATACTAAAATAGCCGCCGTATAAAACGCCGCGTACTTCCGTTCCGAAGGTGGCGAACCAAACGCGATTCGCGTCGCTCGTAAGCCCGAGGATCGTTCCGCCCGAGCCGGAAGTAATGGATTTTGCCAGATAGATCGTAACTTGCTTTGTGCTGAGGAACAAAACTTCGCGCCAGCAGTTTTTCGGCATTTGCGTCATCGTGTACGCCAAAAAGTTCGCTTGCCCGAGGAGCGCTGCGGGATCGGTTTGCGCCTCCATTACGTAGCGCTTGCTCTTCGAGAGATTTTTATAGGGATTATACAGAGAATTTCCGTAATACAAGCCCACGCCGTAATAGCGGGATATTTTATCCGCCAAAGAAGAAAGCGTTTCTTCCCTTCTTTGATTCAGCGAAACGACCCGCCCGACGGACGAGGTAAAACCGCTGCCCGTTATGATCGTCGCGTCGATCGCGGGATACGGGATCCCGTTTGCGCCCGAAGCGCCGTCTTTCCCTTTGACCGCCGTAACGTCGCGCCCCGCGAGATATTCGAGAGAACCCGCCATTCCGCCTTTGCCGCCCATACCCGCGTTTCCGGGCAATGCGACGACGGTACAAGCAAACGCCGCCCGATAGGCGTGTATCGCCCTGCCGCTGTCTCCTCCCGCGCCGCCGTTTCCGCCCGCGCCCGAAAGATAGGAAATAACGTTTTGCGTGTATTCCGCGTCCGCGCCTTTGCCGCCCGAGATCCCGTTCGTTCCGCTCCCCGCGGCAGCCGTCAGTTTTCCGCTTCCTTTGAAGCTCAGCGCGTAGCCGCTGATCGCCGTTCCGCCCGAAGAACCGTTATAGCCGTCTTTACCCGAGCGCCTCTTCGCGATTTGCGATTCGTAATAAAAGCCCGTGTTCCAAACGCCGTCCACGATGACGTCTTCGCTATTCAAAGAATACGGACTGTCCGCGCGAACGAAGTTCTCCCCTTCGAGAACAATCTCCACGCTGCCCGAAGATCCGAAATCCAAAACCGTTCCGCCGAAGCCGTAAGTCGCCTCGGTCGCGAAATGCGAAAGCGTAACGGTGCGCTCGGGCGCGTTTCGGAAATAGAAACAAAGATTCTTATAGATCCCGTTCTGCCCGTCGTAACGTCCTTCGATCACGAGATCCACGACTTCGCGCGGCACGACCACCGTAATGCCGCCCGCTTCCGTCGCTTCGGGAAGGACCATCCAAACGCATTCGTTTTCGTCGGAGGGAGAAAGAGAAACGTTGCTCCAAGAAGAATACACGCGGCGGGAATATCTGCCGCTGACGGTAAACGCGATCTCGTTCGATTCCGTTCCGTCTTCCGCTCTTGCCGCGATGCGAACGGTTCCTTTTCCCGCGCCGTCTTTAACCGTTACGAACTCGCCCGCAACCGTAACGAGGTCTTCGCCTTCCTTTACGATATAACGGACGCTTCCCGCGTAAGTCGAGGGAGTAACAAGCGAAGAAAGGGTCAGGATCTCGCCGCTTTTCGCGTAAGAAGTGTTCCCCTCCACCGCAAGGTATAAAGAATCCACTTTCGCCGTTTCCACGAGGAAAGAGAGGGTCGAATACACTTCGTCGCTCGCTTCCAAAAGAAACACGATCTCATCGCCCGCACGGGCGCTCGCGTTTACGGTAAAGGAAGTTCCGCCGCGCCATTCCACGATCTCCGCCCCCTGAACGAGGGAAATACGAACGGCGGAAGGATCCGCCGCAGCCGGGAATACGGTATAAGAAAACGAGTGGGTTTCGGAGGGGCGCACCGTTTCTTTCCCGCCGATCGGCGTAATGGATCGGATCGCGGGATAGCCCACCGTAAAGGTTTCTTCCGCGCGCCGAGCGCCGCAAGACGCCGCAAGAACGATCTCTTTTCCCATTTCCGCGCCGGCGGAAACGGACAAGATCCCCGTTTCCGAATCGTACGACGCGATCGTCGCGCCGCGCGTGATCTCCGCGATAATGGGGAAAGAAGCGTTTGAAGGTTCTTTCGTAAAATCAACTCGGATCGATCCGCCCGGGGGGCAGGTTTTTTCATCCGCCGAGAGAAAAAGATTTTTCGTTTGCACGGTGGAAACGGCGAGACTTTTTACTTCGCTGTAAACACCGCCCGCCGAAGCGCGAACCGAGATCTCGTCTCCGAAATCGGCGTCCGAACTTATGATCAATTCGTTCCCTTCGATCGAACCGTTGCCCGAAACGACCTCAAAAATCGCCGTCTCACCCGTTGCGCCAAGCGGCAACACCTCCGCCGAAAGAGCGAGCCTTTCTCCCGCTTCCGCGCTTTCCGGAAGAGAGAAAAGAACTTCTCGAACGGGGCTGAACCCGATCGAATAGGTCTCCTCCACAGAGAGCGATCCGACGGCGGCGCGAAGGGTAAACTCGGAACCGGGAACCGCGTCTTCCGCGATCGTAACGACGCCGTCCTTAACGGCGGCGAACGCCTCGCCGCGAACGACGGTCAGCTCGAAATCTTTTTCCGAGTAGAATCGAACGCGCCTCTCCGCTCCCGTAAATACGAGCGAAGGAGACAGCGACCCTCCCGGAACGATCTCCCCTTCCAAGGAAATCCCGAGCGTAACTTCGCCGTCGCAAGCAAAAAGACTCGCCGCGCAAAACAAACACAATACTACGACGAGAAAGAAAATCGCTCGATTTTTCCTTATAAACCGTTTCATACGCTTATTATACTACTTTCTTATAGAGATTGCAGGGAAAATTAAAAAAACGTAATTTTGCGATCATAAAAGCGGCGCGCCGCCCGCGAAAATTTCTTTTTAACCGTATAATTCGCTTATCCTTGCGCATTCTATTCTCGGAGCGCAAGCTCAAAGGAGATAAAAATGATTACATTGATCGCTTTAATCATCACCATTATCGGCGCAATCAACTGGCTCGTGATCGGTATTTGCGGTTTCAATATCGTAAGTTGGATCACCTTCGGCAGCGCGATTGCGGCAAGGATCGTCTATATTCTCGTAGGCGTGGCGGGCGCGTGGCTCATCTACTTCATTTTCCGCAAAAAGGGAAGAGTGGATCAAGAGTTTCCCGAGAAGGAAACGCGCGAAAGGATCGGCGAATAATGGGGATCCTCGGTAAAGCTTTTCGCAAAGCAAAAAGCGCGATCGAGCGCGTTAAAAGCAAATTCGACAAGCAAGGATCCTATACCGGAACCCCCTCGGACGGGACTTCTTCCCCCGAGCAGGACGCGGACGATCTGTAAAAACCGCCGTGCTTTTTCGCACGGCGGTTTTTTTCTTTCGTTTATCTTTCCTCGCGGAAATAATTGAGGCCGAGCCCTGCCGGCGGTTGCGCTTTCCTGCTTCCGAAAATACTCGTAATGATCAAAACGACGATCGTTATGATGTACGGCAGCATTTTGATCAGTTCTTTGATGTAGCCCGCCGTTCCGGTGTTGATATAGTTCGGAGCCACGTACAACGCGCCGAACAAGATCGCGCCGAGAATACCGAGGTCGGATTGCCAAATCGTAAAGATAACGAGCGCGACGGCGAGCCAGCCGAAGGCGTCGATCGCGTATTGCCAATTTCCGCCGATATAATCCATAATGTAAAACAATCCGCCGAGACCGGAAATCGCGGAACCGATGATGGTCGAAACGTAACGATACGCCGTTACGTTGATGCCCGCGGCGTCCGCCGTGGCGGGGTTCTCGCCCACCGCGCGAACGTTCAGCCCGATCCTCGTATGGCGCAAAATGACCGCCACGGCGATCGCGAGAATGATCGCGAGATAAACGAGCGCGCCGTACGTTAAAAAGAGATTTTCGAACGCGTTCGGATTCGTCTTGGTTACAAAGCCGGTACGGAAGAAAATACTGACGGCGGAAAAGCCCGTGTTATTGATCGAGCTTCCGACAAAGTTCGAAAGTCCGATCCCGAACGTCGTAAGAGTCAGTCCGGTCACGTTTTGGTTGCAGCGGAGAGTAACGGTAAAGAAGCTGTATAAGAGCCCCGCGCACGCGCCGAAAAGCAAAGCGAACAAAATGGGGATAAAAACCGCGAGAAATCCGTTCATTTGCCCCGAGGAGGCAACGCTGTCCAAATAGATCCTGACGCCGAGAAAACCGCCGAGCGCGCCGAGGCACATCGTTCCCGGAGTACCGAGGTTCAAGTGTCCGGAACGTTCGGTCAGGGTTTCGCCCGTCGAACCGTACATAAAAATCGTGCTGAATCGAATCGCGTTATGAAGAAAAGATATAAACATTATTCAACCTCCCTGTTTGCCGCGACGGCCTCTTCGGAAGCGGCCTCCGCCTCCGGCAAGGTCGGCGCCTCGGCGGAAGGCTCGTCCGCCCCTTCGCTCGGGTTTTCCGTATCGGAAGAAGCCGCGGCTTTCACGGTTCTCTTTTTGAAGTTGATACGATAGTTGATAAAGAACTCGCATCCGATGATAAAGAAGAAGAAAATTCCCGTTATAACGTCGCCGAAATAGTCTTTCCCGATCTTAAAATCGGTAACGAGCTGCGACGCGCCTTGCTTTAAGAAGACCACGAGGAACGCCGTTAAGAGCATTCCGAGCGGATTGAAATGCGCGAGCCAAGCCACGAGGATCGCGGTAAAACCGTCTCCTCCGACGAGGTCTTTGTTTACGGTAAAGCGCGCGCCCGTTACGAGAAGCCAACCGGCGAAGCCGCAGATCGCGCCGGATAAAAGCATCGTTCGGATAATGACTTTGCGAACGTTGATCCCGATATAGCGCGCCGTGTTAACGCTCTCGCCGACGACGGAGATCTCATAGCCGTGTTTGCTGAATCGCAGATACACATACATCAAAACCACGAGAACCGCAACGAGGATCACCGTCAGCAAAAACTTTTGACCGGTCGGCGCAAGCCCCGGAATTTGAAGCAGGGGCAAATGCCCGAAAGGCTGATACCCGAGAACGCCCGATCCCGAACGCACCGCAAAGCTGATAAAGAAAGTAACGAGATACATCGCGACGTAGTTCATCATCAAGGTAAAAAGCGTCTCGTTCGTATTCCATTTCGCCTTAAAGAAGGCGGGGATAAAGCCCCAAAGCATACCCGCTCCGACGCTGCCGACGAAGGAGATCAAAAGGAGCAAGGGGTTCGCGATGGAGCCGCGGATATAAAACATACAGATCGCGCTGACCAGGCAACCGATAAGCGTTTGCCCTTCCGCCCCGATATTCCAAAATCGCATTTTGAACGCCGGAGTCAAAGCGAGCGCGATGCAAAGCAGGATCGCGAGCTTTTCGAGCAAGTTCCATCTGCGGATCGCCGTTCCGAACGTTCCGCTTCCCATCGACTTAAAGAAGCCTCCGAAATTATGCGTAAAGATCGTGGCGATCAAGCTACATACGAGAACGGCGAGAATGCCCGCGGAAAGGCGAATGATCCACTTTTGCGCGGTCGAAATATCCATTCTCTTCGAAATATGGAAAAGAGGTTCGTGTTTGAATTCCTTACGCATTTTCCGTTTCCTCCTTTTCCGTTTCTTCTTGTTTCTTCGTCATCATAAGTCCGACTTCTTCCTTCGTTACGCTCCTTGCGTCCACGATCCCCGCGACCTTTCCGCCGCTGAGGACGAGGATACGATCGGATAAAGCGAGCAAAACGTCCAGATCTTCGCCAACGAATACGACCGCCACGTTCTTTTCCTTCTGACGGTTCAAAAGGTTATAGATCAAATAGGAAGAATTGATGTCAAGGCCTCTGACCGGATACGCCGCCATAAGGACCTTCGGCGACGAGGAGATCTCGCGGCCGACGAGAACTTTTTGAACGTTTCCGCCCGAAAGCCTTCTGACGGGCGTCATATCGCTCGGGGTTACGACTTCGAGTTCCTGAATGACTTTATCGGCGAGACTCTTCGGTTTTTTCTTGTTTACGAATATGGATCTTCCCTTGCGATAGCTTCTGAGAGCCATATTGTCCACGATGCTCATATTGCCGACAAGCCCCATATTCAGGCGATCTTCGGGAACGAAGGAAAGCTTGATCCCGAGCTGCTGGATCTCGCGCGGAGATTTATGCTTTAAGTTGATGATCTCGTCTTCGTAAAAGAGGATCTGTTCTTCGTTTACCAATCGAACGATCTCTTTTTTCTTTTTGCCTTTGAGATCGACCTTTTCTCCGTTCGGATAATGGAAGAATCCTTCTTCCGCCATCGCTTTGATCTTCTTCAAACTCTTGTGATAGAACGTAACGGGCTTATCCTTCTTGGGGTTATGGAATATGACCTCTCCGTTTTGTACTTTTTGCAACCCGGCGATCCCTTCGAGAAGTTCCTTCTGCCCGTTGCCCGAAATGCCCGCGATACCGAGGATCTCGCCTCCGTTTATGGTAAAGGAAACGTCGTCCACCGCGCGTCTGCCATCTTTATTGAGAACGGTCATATGGCTGATAAAGAGGCGGGGTTTGGGATCCACGGGATCTTTTCTGTCTATATTGAGATCCACCTTCTTCCCGACCATCATTTCGGTCAGTTGCTTTTCGTTCGTTTCGGAAGTAAGCACCGTCGCGATGTGTTCGCCCTTGCGAAGCACCGCCACGCGATCGGAGATCTCCATAACTTCGTTGAGCTTGTGCGTAATGATAACGATGGATTTCCCGTTTTCGCGCATCTTCCTTAAAACGTCGAAGAGCTTTTTGATCTCTTGCGGCGTTAAAACGGCGGTCGGCTCGTCCAAAATAAGAACGTCCGCGCCGCGATACAATACTTTTATGATTTCGACCGTCTGTTTCTCGGAAACGGACATCTCGTATATTTTCTTACTTAAATCGAGCTCAAACCCATAGGTATCCACGATTTTTTGCAGGGTTTGCACTCTGTAACGGGAAAGATGGTTGAACTTCGCGTGTTTCCAAAGTTTGATCCAGCCAAGCGAACCCATATGGATCGCCGCGCGGGTTACGATGCGCGCTTCCTTGCGGATCAAATCGTCGTGTTCTTTGGAAAAGCGTTTTCCGCCTTTCTCGATATAGTCTTTTTCTTGCGAGCGGATCTCGCGAAATTGCTCGGAATATTTTTTTTGTAAGCGAGAGTATTCCTTTCTGACGCTGTACTCGGGCATTTTTTCGCCCAAAATAACGTTATCCGCCGCCGTAAAAACGTCCACGAGCTTGAAATGCTGATGGATCATTCCGATCTTATAGCGAAACGCGTCTTTCGGATTTTTGATCGTGGCTTCCTCTCCGTTTACGAAGATCTTGCCTTCGTCCGGATAATAAATACCGGCAAGCATATTCATCAAGGTCGTTTTTCCGCTTCCGTTCTCTCCGAGAATGGAAAGGATCTCGCCCTTTCGAAGATCCATCGTTACGTCTTTATTCGCAACGACTTTCGCTCCGAAAGTTTTGGTTATATGTTTTAGTTCGATCGCGATGGGTTTGTCCACGTCGATTCCTCCTGTCCGTAAAGCGGGTAAGGCGGAGCGCCGCGAAGCACTCCGCCTTAGGTTGTTTTTTCTTATTGGATTCTATGAATTACAAAAGGGTGATACCGTCGATGTTGATATCGAAGTAAGGAGCGCTGCGGCCGATGGACTCATAGAAGACGCCGTCGATGATAACGTTGGTCTCGGGAACGAAATCGCCCATATCGTCAACGTCCGCGACATACTCTTCCAAGGTCTTTCCGCCAACGGTGAAGGTGGAAGCGTCGAACACGTTGATCTTCGTGCTGTCCGTCGCTTGGAGCTTCGCCATTACTTCTTCCACTTTTTGAGCGGTGCCTGCCGCGGTCGCCGTCGCGCCGAACGCGGTCAGTTCAACGGAACCGGTAGCGATCGTGCCGCACCAATCCGCCGCGATCTTCTTGCCCGCTACGACGCAGTTGATCGCATAGGTGTAGTAAGGAGCCCAGTTGATACGGGAAGAAACGATGAAGGTGTTGGGGCAGGACGCCTCGGTGGAACCGTTGTAAGAAACGTTGGGAACACCGGCTTGTTCGCAAGCGGAAGGAGCGCCGTAAGAGTCGGCGTGTTGGCTGATCAATTTGCAGCCGTTGCTGATCAAGTAGCTCGCGGTCTCGCTCTCGGCAGCTTCGTCGTACCAGGAGTTCGTGAATTTAACTTGCATCTTAACGGTGGGGCAAACGCTCTTCGCGCCGAGATAGAAAGAGGTGTAACCGGATTTAACTTCCGCATACGGCCAAGCGCCGACGTAACCCATAAGAGCTTGGTTTGCCGTAATGGTTCCCGCCTGGATCATTTCGTTCAGCTTCATACCTGCGGCGACGCCGGCGAGGTAACGGCCTTCATAGATGGACGCGAACGCGTTGTGGTAATTCTGGACGCCGGCGGTGTGCGCCTTGGTGCCGGTCGCGTGGCAGAATTGAACGTTGGGGAATTCTTGCGCCGCTTGGAGCATAAAGGACTCGTGTCCGAAGGAATCCGCAAAGATCAGGTTGCAGCCTTGGTCAACGAGGTCAACGGCGGTCTCGTAGCAAGCGTCCGTCTCGTCTACGCCGCTCTTGATGATGACGTTCGACGAGGGAATGCCGAGCTCGGCAGTTGCGGCCTTGAACGCGTCGATGAAGTTCTTGTCGTAGGTGGAGTTCTCATCGTGAAGCGTGATGAGGCCGACCTTGATCGCGCTGATCGCGATGGGGGATCCGGCGTTCTCCGTTCCGACGGTCAGATCCGTCTTAACTCCGTTCATATTCAGCTGCTTGATTTCGGCGTCGCCGTCTTTGTTACAAGCGACCATTCCGATTGCGACAGCCGCGACGAGCGCAAGCGCCATAATGATGGTGATAAGTTTTTTCATTTTATTACCTCCCTGCCTTTCGGCAAATTTAATCAAAAACAATCGTTCCCGCGCTCATTTCTTTGATCCGCGCGAGAGAATAAACGGAGACGCCCTTCTTTTCGATCAGCGCCCTGCCGCCTTGATACTCTTTCTCGACCGCCGCCGCAAATCCGACCGCTTCCGCGCCCGCTTGGGAGAGAAGAGAAAGAAGCCCGAGAGCCGCGTTGCCGCTCGCGAGAAAATCGTCCACGATCAAGACTTTTTCGCCCGCGCCGAGATATTCTTTGGAAACGACGACGTTGTTCTCCGTTTTATGGGTATAAGAAAATACGGGCGAAGCGTACACTCCGTCCGATATGTTCAAAGATCTGTGTTTTTTCGCAACGAGCACGGGGAGCCCCATACACTCCGCCGCCGCAAAAGCCAAGGCGATGCCCGACGACTCCACGGTCAGGATCATGGTCGCGCCCGCGTCTTTGAATTTTTGCGCAATATCGCTGCCGAGCGCGGCAAGAAGCGCGACGTCCAACCGGTGGTTCAAAAAGCCGTCCACCTTCAAAATGTCTCCGTCTAAAACTTTGCCTTCTTTCAGAATTTTTTCTTCCAGTAGTTTCATAGCATCGCTTCGCTCGTCGGCCCGCAAAAGAAAACGAAAAAGCAAGTTAAAACTTTTAACTTGCTTGCCAATAACTACCAAAACCGCAACGCGATCGAGATACGCGTTACAGCTGACCAATAGTCGCACTTTTGGCTGTGCGGTAGAAACTCAAGGGCCATTCATCCTTGATTATATCGGCAATATTCTTTTGTTGGTTTTATTGTAATATATCTTTCACGCTCTGTCAAACGAATACGCGAACTTGCGTAAAATATTTTTTCCGAAATCTGCCAAAATTCGCGTGCGCGCGTTACTATAATATATTGTCCGAAAACGATCCGCCCTTCTCTTTCGCCGAATATTTTTTTCCGAATATTTTTTCCGAATATTTTTTCCGATCTTTCCTTCCCGTCTTGAAAAGCGCGCGAAAAAAGGGTATAGTATAAACGATCGGAAGGCGTTCCGATCGCGGCGCGTCGGCGCTTGTCAGATTGTGAGGTAATTATGAAAAAGTTCTTTTCTTTCTTGCTGATACTTTCCGTCGCTCTTTGCTTGATCGCGCTCGGCGGCTGCGCCGAAAAGGAGGCATCTATGCAAGAGGGAGAAATTACGATCCGCGGAATGATCGGCGGCAAAACGGCGATCAATCCCGCTTTCGACTGGGAAAACCCGAAAAACGACCCGTCCTTTTTTGTCGTGTTGACGAAAGAAGGCGATGACGACCGCTTGGAAGAAAGGGTAACGGAAGCGCATTTCGAGCTTTCGGAGAGTTTGGACGCCGGCGCGAAATATCGTCTTTCGATCAAGGGAGAGAAAAGCGGCACGTCGGCGGCCGTTTCCTTCGAAACCGCGGAGAGCGAGAGCGTTTCGCCCCTTTCCGCGGCGAGCATCTCCCTTTGCGACCCCTATGCTTCGCATATGGTGTTGCAGAGAGGGCGCGCGATCACCATAGAGGGAAAAACCCGCGCGAACACTCTCGTTACGGCGGAATTTCTCGGCGCGCGCCATTACGCAATTTCGGACGGCGAAGGAGCGTTTTCCCTTTCCTTGCCCCCGCAGGAGAAGAACAAAATCCCGTCCGATTTCGAGCTCCGCCTCTTGAAAGAGAAAAAACTCGTTTTGCAAGACGTCCTCGTGGGCGACGTGTATCTCGTCAGCGGTCAGTCCAATATTCAAAGAACGGTATTACAGTCCGACTGCGCGGAAGAAGACGTTTCCGAGGCGATCCGCCACGACGTCCGCTTCTTCAAAATGGATCTCGAAAACACGGCGAGCGAGCCGCTTGACAAGGTCAAAGGCGGAGAGTGGTTCCGCGTTTCCGAAAAGGGAAAAGAGTACGAAAACTATTCCGCGATCTCCTTTATGCTCGGATCGATGCTCGGGAAAGCGCTTTCGGAAAAAGGCGTTCCCGTCGGGATCGTTTGCGCGACCAAGGGAAATACGAACATCGCCTCCTGGATCGGCAAAGACTATTACGACGGCGATTTAGCTTATAAAAACGTTCATTATAACGCGAAAATATATCCCCTCAAAAACGCGGAATTTACGGGCGTCGTTTGGTATCAGGGATGTAACAACGCGGCGGCGGGGATCTCCTATAAAGGGCTCTTAACGGCGCTCCTTGCGAACTGGCGCGCGCTTTTCAAAAAGAGCGATCTCCCCTTTTATATCGTTCAGCTACCCGTTTATGACGGCGACAGCGGCAACCCTTACGACTTTTCCTTCGTTCGGGAATCGCAATTCAAAGTTGCCGAAGAGGACGAGAACGCCTATTTGATCGCCACCTGCGACGACGGCGACCCGGCGGACATTCACCCCGTCCATAAGCGCTATATCGCCGAGCGTCTTTCGAAATCCGTCCTCTCCACCGTTTACGGGGAAAACTATCTGCCGCAAGGCCCGACCTATCTCTCCCATTCCGTCAACGGAAACGAGGTTACGATCCTGGTCAAAAACGGAGACGGATTGACCTCGAACGGAGAGGCGATCCGCGGCTTCCTTCTCGCGGGAGAAGACGGCAAGTATTACGAAGCCGCCGCCTCCGTACAAGGCGAAACGATCGTGGTTTCGTCCGACCTCGTTTCCGAACCGAAATACATCAAGTACGGGTTTTCGAAGAGTCCTTTCCTGAATCTTTACAATAAAGACGGATTTTTGATGAGTCCCTTCCGTACGGACGAGTACAATCGCAATATCGATCTCCTCGATTATTCGGAAAACGCGAGCTACAACCGGCACCCGGACGGTTCCGAGATGAGCTATCGCGCGATCAACGTTTCGGGAGAAAGGGGTCTTTTGATCTCGAAAGCGGACGACGGAAAGGATTTCGGCTCGATCTCTCTTCCCAAATACGGCGCGATCGGGTTCGAAGAATGGGGCGTCTCCTTCCGCCTCGTAGGCAGCGGCTCGGGCGCAAGCGTCTTTTTCCGCATCGTGGAAGGATCGGGCGAGATCTGGGCGTACGAGATCAAGGACGACTTTACGGGCGAAAAAGAGATCACCGCCTCCACGCTCGATCTTATCTGCGTTTATAACAAAAAAGACGGGATCATCGATTATCAAAAGGTCGCGAGCGTCGAAGTTATGATCCGCGCGCCGCGCGCCGCTTCCGTTACCGTTCTCGGATTCCGTTTTGTGGACGTTCCGCGAACGGCTCCGACCGCGTTTTCCATCGAAGAAGCGCGAAACGACGGGCACGAATGCGTCGTTCGATTCTCCCAATCCGCTTTTACGACCCTTTATCGCGTGATCGTATCCGAGGACGGGGCGCATTTTGCTTATCCCGTTTGGGAAGGCGAGACAAACCGCAACGAGATTTCCTTTGACGCCTCGATTTTAAGGGACGGAACCCCTTATTTCGTACATGTCGTCGCTTCGAACGAACTCGGAGAAACAGAAGCGGAGAACGGCGGATTCGAAATCGGCGGCGTGGATCGCCATACGATCCAAACGTTCGCATTCAAAAGCGAGAGCGCGCTGCAATCCTTCGTAAAGAAAAATATGGCGGTACACGGCAATCTCGAACTCAGCCGCGCGGAAAACGCAGTAAAGATCGCGATTCGCGAAAAAGGCGATTGGCTGTATTGCATCGTAAACACAGAGCAAGGGATCTTCGCAGGTTACGATTCTCTCCGCTTCTATATGGATCTCGGCAGCTACAAAGGAAGCGGCGCGATCGTTCAGCTTCACGGCGCGAACGGCGAATATTACAGTTTCGACCTAAACTCCGTTTCCAAAAAAGAAGGTTATTTCGAGATCCCCCTTTCCTCTTTTAAGCGAAGCGGCATATCGTACGGGGGCGAAAGCGTAACGCGCGTCGCGTTCAATTTCATCGACTACGTCGGCGGCGAAAACGACTTCCTTCTTCTCTCCGACCTGGAACTCTTAAAAGGTTGATCCCCGGCGCGCGGATTCCCTTGCGAGAAGATCCCTTTTCGTGTTATCTTTATTTCGAGGGCAAGCTGATATGAATAAAACCGTAATCCGAAAATCGATCGAATATTCCTCTCTCGTTTTGATTTTTCTTTTTTCTTCGCTCGCGATGCGTTACGTCAATTATTTGACGCTCTTGCTTTCTTTGGCGCTCGCTGCGTCGGCGCTTTACGCCCTCTTTTTCGTTTGGGAGAAAGGGTCCGCTTTCCCGCGCGTTTTTAAGGGCGCGATCCTTTTCGCCGCCGCCTTGTTCGCCGTGATCTTTTTGATCTCGAAGCGCTACCTCTTTTATTATCTCGCTGAAATCTCCTTCTTTGCGTTTCTTATATGCGCCCTCGTCTTTTCTTTTTTGTCCGTTATTCGAATCGGATCGAAAAAGCGCGCGATCGGGATCGCCTGCCTCGGCGTGTTTGCGGCGGCCGTCCTTTTTATCGGCGGATTCGCGTCGGTTTCGCATCTTGCTTATCACAGAAGCGTCGGTTCTCTTTTGAAAGAAATGCGCCTGCGCTCAAACAAAATGAGCGACGAAGAAGTCGCCGCCTATTGGCAAAGCGTTTTGGCAGCGGGCGAAAGAGAGCCTTCCTTCGACCTTTCCAAAACGGACGCGGAAGTTCGGGAATATCGACTAAACGACCTGAAATATTACTGCATAAACGAGAATTCGGACTATGAAAACGTCTTCTTTTTCATCCACGGCGGATATTACGCCTTCGACGCCGGCTCTTCCCATTTTGCCTTCGTAAACGAAGTCGCAACGCAAAGCCGAACGATGGTCGTTTTCCCCTCTTACGCGCTTACTCCCTCTTACACCGTTTCGGACAGCTTTAACGATATGCTTTCCCTCTTTCGGAAGATCCGAGAAGAAAACCAAGGGAAAAAGATCGTCCTTTCGGGCGACAGCGCCGGCGGCGGTTACGCCCTCGCGGTCGCGGAAAAACTGTCGGACGCGCAACCGGACGAGCTGATCCTGCTCTCTCCGTGGGTGGATACTTCGATGTCGAACCCCGACCTTCTCTCTTACGAGGATCGGGATCCCTCGCTGACGATGGCGATGTCTCTCGTCACCGGCGCGGCTTGGAGAGGCGATCTCTCCCCGACCGACCCCCTCGTTTCTCCCCTTTACGGGGACGTATCCGACCTGAAAAACGTAACGATCTTCGTCGGAACGCGAGAGCTTTTTTATCCGGATATCGTTTTGCTTTACGATAAGCTGACCGAAAGATGCGTTCCGAACGTAAAATGGATCGAAGGGGAAAACCAAAACCACGTGTATCCTCTTGACGCCACGATCGAGGGGAAAGAAGCCGTTGCGAAAATTCTCGAAATCATAAAAAGGCGGGCTTAAAAATGGAATCGAAAGAATTCGAAAACTGCATTGTCATTCGGCTGGATCAAGGCGACGAGATCGCGAGCGCGCTCCTCTCCGTTGCCGCGGAGAAAAAAATCTCCCTTGCCTCTCTATCGGGCATCGGCGCGACGGACGACTTCGAGATCGGCGTGTTCGACCTCGAAAAGAAAGATTACGTGCGCTCGCGCTTTCTCGGCAATCACGAGATCACCTCGCTTTCCGGAAACGTTACGACAAAAGACGGAGCGCCTTACGTCCACCTGCACGTTACCTGCGCGGGCGGCGGCGGCAAGGTCGTGGGCGGGCATTTGTTCCGCGCGAACGTTTCTTTAACCGCCGAGATCTTCCTTTTCCATATAAAAGGAGCGGTCAACCGCAAACCGGACGACGCGCTCCGCATCAATAAAATCCATTTTAACTGAAAGAAAGTCTTGATCAATAGTTCTCCGCGTTGATCTCGAAATAAGATTGCGGATGGGCGCAAGTGGGGCAAACGTCGGGCGCTTTTTCCCCGATTACAATATGCCCGCAGTTGCGGCATTCCCATACTTTTACGCTGCTTTTTTCAAACACGGACGCCGTTTCGATATTCTTGAGCAAGGCGCGATAGCGCTCCTCGTGATGCTTTTCGATCGCCGCAACGAGGCGGAACTTTTTCGCAAGGTCGGAAAATCCTTCTTTCTCGGCGGTAAGCGCAAAGGATTCGTACATATCCGTCCATTCGAAATTTTCTCCGTCCGCGGCGGCTTTTAAGTTCTCGACAGTATCTCCGATCCCTTTCAGCTCTTTGATCCACATTTTCGCGTGTTCCTTTTCGTTATCCGCCGTCTTCAAAAAGAGAGACGCGATCTGCTCGTACCCTTCTTTTTTCGCAACAGAAGCGAAATACGTGTATTTATTGCGCGCCTGCGATTCTCCCGCAAACGCCGCTTGGAGGTTTTTCTCCGTTTGCGTTCCCGCGTATGGATTCTTTTTATTTTCGTTTCCCATTTTTCCTTCTCTCCCGTATCTTTATTTTTGCGCGCCGTACGCGCGCTTTTATCATAGCAAACGCGAGGTCCTGCTGTCAATGCCGCCCGCGGCGGAAGCGCGGCTTTGCGCTCGCATCAAACGAACATTCAACGTCAACCGCCGATTCTATCGCCCCTCGCGGCTCCCTATTCGAATCCCTTTCAAACAGACATAAATAAAAACGGCTTGTGCTTATCACACAAACCGTCTTCGCTCTTGGTGAACTATTTTACACCGTATTTGAATCTTTTTCTTAATAACTCTATCCAAAACGGATTTACTCCTTTTCAAATTCAAGATAGCCTATCATAGATCTTTCAATTCCTTATACAATTCCGGGATCGAGTTAAAAACGGTATCGCAAACGATCGTCAAATCTACCGTTCCGTAATCGTGAACGATCATATTGCGCATTCCCTTTATCGCCCGCCAGGGGAGCCTGTTATACTTTTCTTTGAATTCTTTTGAGAGCCTGTCGGTATTCTCGGATATTTGGATCAACCTGAAATGGATGGAGTCAATAAGCAGAGGGTTGACTTAGATATCCTCTTGCGTTTTCCCTTGGGTATGATCGATCATAAATTCCAAGTCTGCTATAATCTTCTTCAAATAATATTTATCGTCTTTCACGTTATCCATATATTTTTATCCCGTCCTTCAAAATCTCTTGTAACAACGTTGGGTTGTTTGTGAGTTGCATTAAGTCGAGTAGATCAACTTTCTTTTTCAAGTTCTCTCTTAAAAGTTCTGCGAGCTCATAAAAACGTAAGCCTTTTTCAGCCGTCGATATCAATAGATCCACGTCGCTTTTTTCCTTTGCTTTTTCTTTTGCATATGAACCGAATAAATAACAATACTCGACATCGTATCCTGCAAAAACGTCGGCGCAGATCCGTTTGATCTGCTCCAAAGAAAGGACGCCATGCGCCTCATCGATCAAACCGTATTCGTTCAACAGCTCGCAAAAATACCGTAACTTCTTTTCCGGCAACGCGGCTTCGTTCTGTTCATAGCGAACGAGAGATCGCCTGCTGATCCCGAGGATATCCGCGGCTTGCTCTTGCGTCAAGTGTTTTTCTAGGCGGAGCGTTTTAAGCATTTCCTCACCTCCGATCATATTATACCGGATTGCACATCAAAAATCAACGCCATTGTGCCAATTTGTCACATTTATTTTCGGCAGCATTGTGCCAATATTGCGCATTTTTATAAAAAGAGGACTCAACCGAATGGTTCAGTTGAGTCCCAAGTGGTGACCGCCTCGTAAGTCTAATAGAGCCACACTTTAATATTACAAAGTAATATTACTTTCAAAAAACAGTCAAGATAATATGTTATTTCACGAAATTTGCTTTTCACCTATGCCCTCGTGATAGAATAAAAACAAGGGCAGTTTTTGTCCTTTTTTATTAGGAGGGGAAATGGGCGTTTTTGAAAATCTTATCTATGTAAACGATAAAGGTGAAGTGGCTTCGCATATTTGGATCAAATGGATCCACGAAGGAACGAAAGAAGCAAATACAAATGCAGAAAAACAAGAAAATGTTTTGCTTGGAGAAACGACGCGACATTGTGCAAAGTGTCTGAACTTAAACGGCTGCTACTTCCCGCTTGATAATATGCCGGAACAACCGCTTCATCCAAATTGCCATTGCTATAAAACCATCATTGATAAACCGATCGCAGGACGAACGGCTCAAGCCGTTTGTTATATTCAAAAAATCAGAGATTATGCTTTTGTAAAAGAAGCAAAGAAAAAATTCTTTAATTCTAATGGATATGATATAATGGACTCGGAATACATCCGCAAAACGATCGAGGATGTCGCTTTGAAAAAATATGTCGGCGGCGATTTTAAACTCGGAATGCTTGACAAGCACGGACAAAGAATAACAATAAGAGTAGAACTGCCGGGAAGAACGGCTCAGGGAAAACCGCTTTCCTTTTGTACGGGGTGGATGATATACCCTGGCGGGAAAATCGTCTTAACTACACCGGCAACCGAATTGAGTAAAAAATGAGGAAATATGAAAGAATACGATGATGTAAAAGTAATTGTAGAAAAAGAAAGATATGCCAAAGTCGGCATCCACAAAGGAATGATCGGAACCATTCTTGACCCGCGACGAATCGAAGGCGATTGGCTCGTTGTTTTTGACGGTGAATTCAAGCAAGACGAGGATGGCACTTGGTACACCACGGACATCGAATGCGAAATCGCCGAATCGGATCTCATAGTAGTCAAAGAATATAAGGAACCGTGATTTTTGCATATTATACACGCCAATGGCAAGTGCAATAGAAAGAGAATAGAGGCGTTTATTGTATCGTCTTTCACGTTATCCACATATTTTTATCCCGTCCTTTAAAATCTCTTGTAACAACGTTGGGTTGCTTGTGAGTTGCATTAAGTCGAGTAGGCGGCTTGACGGAGCACGGACAAAGAATAACAATAAGAGTAGAACTTCCGGGAAGAACGGGGCAAGGAACCACTTTGACCTTCCATACGGGGTGGATGATATATCCAAACGGAAAAATCGTTTTAACCACGCCGGCAACCGATTTAAGCAACAAGTGAGGCACGCAAATGAAAGAATACGATGATGTAAAAGTAATTGTAGAAAAAGAAACGTATGCGAAAGAGGGTGTTCACAAAGGAATGATCGGGACTATCCTTGACCCTCGAAAAATAAACGGGAAATGGCTTGTCGTTTTTGACGGGGAATTCAAGCAAGACGAGGATGGTGCCTGGTACACAACAGACAAAGAATGCGAGGTTGCCGAATCGGATCTTATGGTAGTCAAAGAATATAAGGAACCGTAATTTTACATAAAAAATTTCGAAAATATCGGGAGAATATAAGAAAAGGATTTTGACTCGCTTTATGGGCGCGTCAAAATCCCGAATGGTGACCCCTTCCGATTCCCCGTCTGTTCCGCCTACCCGCTGAAAAGGCATTTTAGCCTTTTCACTTTGCTTTGCAAAGCGCTCGTCCCTCGCGGCTCCCTATTCGAATCCCTTTCAGACAAGCGTAAATAAAAAACGGCTTGTGCTTATCACACAAACCGTCTTCGCTCTTGGTGAACCGCTATACACCGTAGTTGCTCCACATCTTAATATTACTATGTAATATTAAATCGGATTTTTAAAACCCCAATATTGATTTTCTTTTCGATTTATGATAGCATTTGTATAGAAACAAAAGAAGGAAATGATTATGGCTTTTCAATACAAAGAACAGGTTAAATATGTAACCCCCCAAATAGATGAGCTAAATGAAAAATTAAAACAACTTGATCAAAAAAACAAAATCAAACGTGCTTTTTTCAAAAAAAGCGAAGCTCTCCAGACGACCATTGCTGCCATAATTATAGCTGTTGATTTTTGGATGTTTGTTTTTGCATTTTCAAGCATTGGCTCAAGCGGGCAGATTCACACTATGCACCCCGCAGGAAAGGCCATTTTATTTGTTCTTTCCTTTTTATTGCTGCTTGCATCAATAGTGTTTTTCCGATGGTCAATAGAATCAAAAAAGGATAGACCCATCATAGAGAATCTTGAAAAACAACTCATATACGAAAAATCCCATCTTTCCGATAAAATTAAAGTTCAATACGACGATGGTGAGGTCCATTTTTATGACGATGGTCAGTATGTAAGTGATGGGGAAAGTTGTTTGCTCGTTCCCGATGGCACGATTTATCACTACTATATGGGATGTTTTATCCATTGGAAACCGGAGCAACAAAAAACTGTTTTGGATAAGGGATGGCTCTTTGTCGATAAAAAACGTGCAATTGAAGAAGGTTTCAAGGAATGCAAATTGTGTGCAGAGAACATTAAGCCGGACAAAGAAAAATACGAACGTATGCTTGCTTCACCGGAACACGAGGTTTTCAAACTGATTGGTGCCTCCGGTGAGGAATGCCAAGATAATTTACGCTTGATTTATAATGATCCGGAAGGGTACGTAGGAACAATGTTAACTTGCAATAATGTTTCTACGACCGAGGATAAAGAAAAATGGCAAATTTATGACAAATACGGAATTTTGCGGGTTGGATCACTACCGAAAAAAATAATCGACAATTACCCTTACTATTTGGGGCGAGCATACATTTTTATAAAGGAGATCATTGAGGACGAAGAAGGCTTTTTGACTGCATATTGCTACATAGATATGCGTCACCATTCATATAAAATGTGGAAGTTGATATAAGAAAAGACTAAATTTTTATATTGTCGAGAATGGCTTGTAGGCTATCCTTAAGCGGGATCAGTGCTTGATACGCGGCACGTATCATTTGATACAGATTTTCGCTTTTTATAACATAACACGGTCCGCCAACCAATGTGCCATTCCCATCGAAGTCCATTATATCGGTCATTTCATCCAAGCAAGGAATCCCGTGCGTTTCGGCTGTCCTAATTTTAATGACATCCTTATATGCTTGATTATTAGATAAAGCAAGGCTCTGCTTATGAAAAAGCTCCAGCCTGTTATCGTTTGTCGTGAGGGGCTTCACTTTATCAAGGAAGTTTTTATCCCCCCTTTTTGGCGTTATCTCATACAACGTGTTAATCACCGTTTTGAAATTCTCTTTAATGCTATAATATTCCGAACAAGCTCGAGAGCATTCTCTCCGAAAAAGAATCTCTATTAAAGTGCGCTCTTCTGATGAGTTTTGATGTTCTAGCATTTCTGCAAAATACGCATAAATAGACATTATGGATAAGTCGGCGGTTAGCAATTGATTGTTTATCCGCCTAATGACTTCGCGCACTTCACTATTTCTCTTCTTGTTTTGTTCCAACTGTTTCTCCTTTAAACGAGGATCGCTGAATCGAAAAACAGGATCTTTCGAGGGATTGTTTTTCTTAAAATCATCCATCTTTAAACGCAAGAATGAAATGTTAAAATATTGATCTTTTGCTAGCTTCCTCGTTTCTGAATCAAAAGTGATAATATAATCAAACAAATTATAATCACTAAACACGCTTCATCTCCTCCTTTGGATGCTTTTTGCTACTAATAATAAAATCCCAGTTGCTGTGGAGCAACTGGGGTTTCAAGTGGTGCCCCCTACGGGATTCCCCGTCTGTACGGGCCTACCCGCTGAAAAGGCGTTATAGCCTTTTCACTTTGTTTTGCAAAGCGCTCGTCCCTCGCGGCTCCCTATTCGAATCCCTTTCAAGTGAACGCAAATAAAAAACGGTCTGTGCTCAACACACAAACCGTCTTCGATCTTGGTGACCCCTTCTGATTCCCCGTCTGTACGGGCCTACCCGCTGAAAAGGCATTATAGCCTTTTCACTTTGCTTTGCAAAGCGCTCGTTCCTCGCGGCTCCCTATTCGAATCCCTTTCAAGTGAACGCAAATAAAAAACGGTCTGTGCTCAACACACAAACCGTCTTCGATCTTGGTGACCCCTACGGGATTCCCCGTCTGTACGGGCCTACCCGCTGAAAAGGCGTTATAGCCTTTTCACTTTGCGTTGCAAAGCGCTCGTTCCTCGCGGCTCCCTATTCGAATCCCTTTCAAGTGAACGCAAATAAAAAACGGTCTGTGCTCAACACACAAACCGTCTTCGCTCTTGGTGACCGCTTCATAGGTCTAATAGCGCCACAATTTAATATTACAAAGTAATATTACTTTCAAAAAATCGTCAAGAAAATGTGTTATTTCATTTTTAGTAGATCAATTTTACTTCTTGTTGCATCTCTTGAAATATCTTTACGAGTTCTTCGTTTGCGGCATGCATATCGCCAACGAGTTCTTGCAGGCGCGGGATGCATTCTTTTGGGTGGTCTTGAAACTGCTTTGTTTTTAGATCCTCTTTGAAAAAGGTGTGTACATAGTAGTTCCTTTCAACTCGGATTTTATCTAGGAAATCAATAAATTGCTCTGTAAATATGGGCCTGTTCTTTGCTTCTCTTAGAACTTTCCCCAATTCTTTCTTGTCTAATTCGGCATACCACTCATCTGTTTTTCTAAGTAGTTCATTGTATTCAAAAACATACATAGAGTCCTGTTTGTCAAAAGCGGACAAAATCTCATTCAATGCTAAGATGTTTGCTATGTTGTATTCTATCATTTGGGAAAGGTTAACGATAAAACCGACCGAGCCCCAGACTTTTTTGTAGTATCTTTCTTTGTACGTCATAGTCTTTATTAAAAACGATTTTTCCATGTAGAAAAAAGAAATTTGTCAAACTCATAAAAAGTCGTTTCTTGATAGCGAAAGTGGATTTTGAAATCGCCTACGAGGTTTTGATAATATAGGTCATTACGCAATTTATAGTCGCTTTCTTGCGCGACGGCGACGGGTAGCAGTTGTTTGAATAAAGCATAATTGTATGAATCACCTATTTTAATCTCGTTGCAAATAGCAGAATATTCTTTTTCGTTATTGTAATCGGCGAATAGAGCAAGGTTTACTGCGGCAAAAGCCGCAAAGGCTTCGTGCTCAACCTTTTTTGAATGATAAGCGATACCGTTTAGCCCTAAAGCTTTACAAGCAAGCATAATCATTTGAGGAATGATATATTCAGATTTAAAATGCCGATCTTGTTCTTTGACATGAAAAGAAGACGCTACATTTAGCAAATAAACTTTTATCCCATCCACGATTTTTTCTTCTTTTGTTCGAGGATCCTCTTCCCAATCAATTATAGTGTACAACTTTTGCGTAGAGCACGTTAGGTTGAATATTTTTAGATCGGGGTCAACGGTGACGGGGGATACATTGAATTGGTGTTCTGGAGGACATCCCATCTCAAGCCAGCATGCATACGATGTATTTCCTAGATATAAACAAGGCAATCCCGGAATACTAAATCGCTCGGATTTGACCTTGCTCCTTTGATTAAATGGAATATGGCGCATTTCTTTTGCTTTGAATGCAATGGATGTTTCCGACAGCCGTGCCCTAAACAATTGCAACTCTTCGCGACCTTCTACTTCTCTTGGAAACGAAATACTGGTCCTTATCTTCGAAATTGCAAAAGAATGCTCAAGTTCTTTTAGAATATTAAATACAATTTGGTACGATCCCACGATGCCGCCTTTATAATAGGCATCTAAAGCGCGAACAATTTTGTGAGAGATGTCTTTTGCCGCTGACAGGACAGCTTTTGGAGCGTCATTCTTTTCTAAAGTGTTACATATGATATCGAAGACTGTTTTTAGTCTAGACTCGTATTCACAATCATAGCTAATCCTAATAGGGATATATATTTCTTCATTTTGATTAATCGCATCTACCCAATGAGCATCTCCCATATCGCCGCCCCCCTGAATCAAAGCATTTATTATAGTTTAGCACATTTGGGTTCAATGCACAATAGTGCCATAAAATGGGAGTTGGGCTTGAGGAAAACTCACACGCACACTTTCACTTTGATCTCTTCGGACTTCGGCTCGACGTGAAGCAGGTGCCTATCAGCCTCAATCATCGCTGTTGTTTCATAAAAAGTTATACCCTCTTTCTCCGTCTTCGCGCGGTTGGTGTAGTTCAAGAAAACCTCTATTTTATCATCATAGATTAAGATCTGTCGGACGAGCTTTTTTATCACAACATACGGCTCTTTCTTAATGTACTTCTTTATGTACTTGCACACCTCAGAAAGTGTCAATTCTAACGCTGAGGACGACTCTTCCAATGCGAGCTTTGTTTTCAATTCGTTTTCTTTGTTTTCAAGTTCGGTCAGTCGAGTTAGCGTGGTATTGGTTATGATGCCCATCTCGATCGCTTTCGTCATATTCTTAATTGCCGCTTGCACTTCGCAAAGCTCTTTGCGTAGGGTTTCAAGAATGGCGTTTGCTTTCTTGCCGGCGTGCTTTTCCATCACCAACTTTGCAAGCCGAGTTATTAGTTCGTCCGTTCCGAGTGCGGTTAAAATTGCATCCGTCACAAGTCCCTCTATCAGGTCTTTACGGACGGGCTTTTTGGTGCAAGATGTTTGTTTTTTACGTTGTCCCATACAGGCGTAATAACGCAGCGTTTCACCATTTCGAGCAGTTCCCGTGCTTGCTGCCATATTGCTTCCGCAGTATCCGCATTTCATTTTATCGCGGAGCATATAGTTTATGCCCGGGCGGTGCTTACCATATCGGTTGCGGGCAACTTCCTTTTGAGCTTCGTTGAATAGTTCATCCGAGATAATACGTGGATACATATCGGGGTAGTCTTCTCCATCCACGGTATATTTGCCGATATATTTTTCATCGCTGAAAATGCGATAAAGCGCGCTATGAGAAAGAGGCTTGCCGTTGTGAAGCAATCCCGTTTCGTTAAAGTGGTCGTAAATCTCGCAGATAGACATACCCGCCGCGTACATCAGGAACATTTGATTTATTATGTTTGCTTCGTTTTCGTCAACGACGATCCTTTTGTCTTGTACTTTGTAGCCGAATTGCAATCGACCACCCGTCCAAAGACCTTTCCGGCGGGTTTCGCGCATACCTCTTTTGACCTTTTGAGCAAGTTCAGCGGAATAGTATTCTGCCATACCCTCTAAAAGTGCTTCAAGGATTATTCCTTCCGGGGCGTCGGGAATGTTCTCCATACAAGAAATGAGTTTTACGCCGTTATCCCGAAGCGTCTTTCTGTGGATAGCCATCTCATATTTGTTTCGTGCAAAGCGGTCTAACTTGTAAACAAGAACGACCTCCCACGCTTTTTGTGCGCTGTCTTGTAGCATTTGTTGAAATTCGACGCGGTTTTCTGACGTCTTTGCACTTAATGCGCGGTCAATGTAATAATGCGTAATCAAGAATCCGTTTTGTTCGGCATAAGACTGACAAACGTGCATTTGTCCCTCAATGGACTGTTCCGTTTGCTTATCGCTTGAATACCTCAAATACGCAACTGCTTTCTTCATCGTGTTCTTTTCCTCCTATGTTTTCATCGTATCCTCGGATTTTTGCTTTTTCCAGCAACTAACCCTCGCTAACCCCCAAACAAAACCTATCCTCTTTGGGGGAACCCGAACGATTATCTACACGAACGATCCCGAATACAAAATCTTGCCGCGGACAAGGATTAAGTGAAAAATATTGCCGTTTTTGTTTTTTCGTTTTGCGTTTTAAGGCTATATTTTCCACCCTTTTCAGCGAAGAGATTTTGTGAAACACTATTTCATGCGAGGGAAAGTTGCGGGGAAAAGTTTGGTGCTTGTTTGGTATTTGTTTGTGGTATTCCGTCAATTCGAGTTGTACTGTGAAAATAGGAGGAAGAATTATGACGGAAATCGAATTGAAGAATAATACAAGCGGTATTCGTGTGTTTGTTGACGATGTAAATGTTGACCTTTCGGGCATCACTAAAACAGAAATGGATAATTTCATTTCTTTGCTTGAATGCTATGTGTATTCCAATAGGCATAAGAAGCGCGGCGCACGCAAATTAAGCAATTAAAAAAGGAGGAAATGAAATGTTGTAAACGCATTGACTTTTAACTATCGGAGCGATATAATAAGATCAAAAGGCGAACATTTGTTCATATAAAGCCGACCGCTTTTGGCCCTTTCTGAGCACGCCCCGCTCGCAAAAAACGCTGGTCAAATCAAAGTGCGTCGTCTTAAAAAACCGCAGTTTTCGCGTTGAAAATTGTGTCCCATAAGAACCTTGCTTACTATGGTATAGGACTTCCCAACCGTACCGCGAGTTTGCAAATACAAGGGAATTATGGAGTATGGGGAAAGGAGGTGTAATATGATTTATCGCACTATGCGTATGCGTTGCCCTCAATGTTGGAACTATATAGCGGCAAGTCAGGGCAATGACGTAATTAAAGGCAGTTGTTCAATTTGCCATGCGGTGTTCTTCCAGCGTTTTATAAACGGAGATAGCGTAATTAGGATACACAACAAAAAAGCGCAATAACCAATAACCATTTCGTTTATGCTACAAATCAAGGTCGGACTGAAAAAGCGTCCAAGATAAATCCTGCATCACTGTGGCATAGGCAAGGTTCGTGTCAAAGGTTAAATACCTCTACGAACAAGAATTCGATTTCGGGTTCTGTCGTAGAGGTATTTTTTTATGGCAGATCCCCCATTCAAGGAGGAAAAATGAAAACATTAGAGGAAATCCGGAAGGATTTATTGCAAATCAGATTTTATCAAAAACACAAGGCCGTAATGGACCTTGCAATCAAAAGCGTTGGCAATAACCAAGTTCTTGATTTGGTGAACAAATACAATGCACTTATGACGTCGGCGCCGGCAAAGTTGTTTTCGATTTATGCCTTCCTCTATATTGAAGGATATTCACAAGAGGAAGCCGCGGAAAAACTTTACTATTCGCCCCAATACGTTCAACGGATGAACGCGCGACTTTTACATTTCTTACAAGACAGATTAAAGGAGGAAGCATAAAGATGGACAAGTTTATTATCGAAGTTGAAGCGGCATTTACCTTGCATTATGTCGCAAGCGTTTATGAAACGAGGGATTATTTCGTCGTTCAATATGTTTGTTTTGATGCGGAGAAGAACATCACATACAGCATTGATAAATACTATGCCAAAACCAAGTTGAGATCCGATTACATGAGAGGTTTTAAGGATTTACATTATTATCCGTTCACTTCTCGTATCAAGGTAAAAATGTCCGTGCGCTCCTATACCAACTAACGTTTCCCGATATTGTGCGTGTAAAAGTTGGGTATAGGTTGGTGTTTGTTTATGGTATTTGGGAAAATGCCATTGTAAATTGAAAATGTAGCTTGTAATTCGAGCCAAAATGAATCGACTGTTCAATGCGGACCTTCGAAGATAAAGGTGGCCACCTTCCGATAAGAAGTCGCAGGAAACGTGTTGTTTCAATCAATCGGATCAAGCTGCGCCTACAACTGAATAGCGGTCAAGTCCCAATCTTTGCGAGGAGCAAAAAGCGGAAGAGATCGCACCAACGCTGCGCTATCGGCATTACGGGCAAGTAAAA
>DGWX01000009.1 GCA_002395405.1 Christensenella sp. UBA4247 | reverse complement strand
TTATTTTTGAGCTTCTTCTACCGCGACGGCGAGAGCGACGGACGCGCCGACCATCGGGTTATTACCCATGCCGATGAGACCCATCATTTCCACGTGAGCGGGAACGGAAGATGATCCTGCGAATTGAGCGTCGCTATGCATTCTGCCCATCGTATCGGTCATACCGTAGCTGGCGGGGCCTGCCGCCATATTATCGGGGTGAAGGGTTCTGCCCGTACCGCCACCGGAAGCAACGGAGAAATACTTCTTGCCGTTATCCACGCACCATTTCTTGTACGTTCCCGCAACGGGATGTTGGAAACGAGTGGGGTTCGTGCTGTTACCGGTAATGGAAACGTCTACCCCTTCGTGGCGCATGATCGCAACGCCTTCACTGACGTCATCGGCGCCATAGCAACGAACCTTCGCTCTTTCTCCGTCGCTATATGCGGTTTCCTTAACGATCTTGAGCTCACCGGTATAATAATCATACTTGGTTTGAACGTAGGTAAATCCGTTGATACGGCTGATAATGAAAGCCGCGTCTTTACCGAGACCGTTCAAGATAACGCGGAGCGGATTCTTACGAACTTTGTTCGCGGTTCTCGCGATACCGATCGCGCCTTCCGCCGCGGCGAAAGATTCGTGTCCGGCAAGAAATGCGAAGCAAGCGGTTTCTTCACGCAGAAGCATAGCGGCGAGATTGCCGTGGCCGAGACCGACTTGGCGTTGGTCCGCAACGGAACCGGGAATGCAGAAAGATTGAAGTCCGATACCGATATCTTCGGCAGCGTCAGCCGCTTTTTTCGTTCCTTTTTTCAATGCGATCGCAGCGCCTGCGGTATAAGCCCAAACGGCGTTTTCAAACGCGATGGGTTGAACGCCCTTTACGATCGCTTCGACGTTTACGCCCGCTTTGTCGCAAATTGCTTTCGCTTCTTCCAAAGAAGAAATTCCGTACTCGGCAAGCTTTGCATTGATTTTATCGATCCTTCTTTCGTAACCTTCAAAAGTAATAGCCATAATTCCGCCCTCCTTATTGCTTACGCGGATTGATGAAGGTTACGCCTTCATTGAATCTGCCGTAGCTGCCGGTGCATTTTTTGAGCGCTTCATCCGCGCTGACGCCCTTCGCGATCATCTCCATCATCACGCCGAGTTTAACAAACTCATAACCGATGACTTCGTTGTCTTTGTCAAGCGCGAGGCGCGTTACGTAACCTTCCGCCATTTCGAGGTATCTGACGCCCTTCGCTTCGGTTGCGTACATCGTTCCGATCTGAGAACGGAGTCCCTTTCCGAGGTCTTCGAGACCTGCGCCGATTACGAGGCCGCCCTCCGAGAAAGCGGATTGCGTTCTTCCATACACGATTTGCAGGAAAAGCTCTCTCATCGCGGTGTTGATCGCATCGCAAACAAGGTCGGTATTCAAAGCTTCGAGAACGGTTTTACCGGGTAAGATCTCGGCAGCCATCGCGGCGGAGTGGGTCATGCCGGAGCAGCCGATCGTTTCCACCAAGGCTTCGCGGATGACGCCGTCCTTTACGTTCAACGTCAGCTTGCAAGCACCCTGCTGCGGCGCACACCAACCGATACCATGCGTCAAACCGCTGATGTCCTTAATTTCCTTGGACTGTACCCACTTTCCTTCTTCGGGAATGGGGGCGGGACCGTGGTTCGGACCTTTTTTGACGCAAACCATTTCTTCAACTTCGCGAGAATATTGCATTAAAGTTTCCTCCCAAAAGATTTTTTGCTTCAAATAGTATAGCATACGCGCGCGAAAAATGTATAACGTTTTTATAAAACTCGGAAAAAAAAGAACTATTTGAATCGTATATTTGCAAAAAGGCTTTCCGATCCGGAAATTCTCCCTTTTCGAAAAGCCTTAAAACCGCGAGTATTGACTCGCTTAGCCCGCGTTGCCGTCTCACGGCCGTACTAAACCCGCCGATAGCAGGTTGGGTATAAGCTATCCGGCGCTTCTGCCTTCCACCGATCGAATTAAAGCGTGGCCTGACATCCGACACCGCGTTTCGCTTTCCCTATTATAAATTGAGGTTGTGACAGAACCGCTGCTCGCACAACGCAGGTATTTCGTTAGTTATGTTATACCACGTCGATCAGGAAAAAACAATACTTATTAAGAATTTTTAACGAATGATAGTCTGCCTCAAAAAAAGAGACTCAAACCTTCAAAACTCTATTTTTCGGAACGATCCGCGTTTTGCTCCGTTCCATCCTCTTCGTCCGATTCTTCCCCTTCCTCTTCGTCTTCGTAATAGCTTTCGTAATAAAACGGGACGTTCTTTTTCGTTCCGAGCCGCATTTTCCCGAGAAGGTAATGGAAAAGAACGTTCAAAGCAACGCAGAAAACGAGCGACAAAACGATGATGCCGAGCACCGTTCCGTTTATCGCTTTTATTTCAAAAGAAACGAGATTTAATCCTACGACGTTCAATCCGTAAACGGCAAAGGAAGCAACGATAAAAGCGACAAACGAACCCGCAATTACCGCAATGCGAAAACGATTTAACGGCATCGAATTAAAGGTAAGCTGAACGAATCCGCACACGACAAGAGTCAGAGCGCCGACCGTAGATCGGAGATCCTGCGGAACGGAGAAAACGCCGCAAAGGAGAAAATATGACGCTAATACGGAGAACAATAGCGAGATGGTTGCGGGATAGGTGCGTTTTAATACGTTCGGAATAAAATTCCCATCCGAAACGTTCGAGTTTCGTTGCATTGCAAGGAACAAAGCGGGCACGCCGAGAACGAAGGCTTCAAACATCAGCATTTGCGACGTAGAGAAAGGATACAGCCTTCCGAGACAAAGGAAAATAGCCGTCATAACCATCGTAAAGAGGTTTTTCATAATATAAAGCGACGCTACTTGTTCGATATTACTGACGACTCTTCTGCCTTCCGCGACAACGGCGGGCAAGTTGCTGAATTTGCTATCCACGAGGACGATCCCGGCGACGCTTCTGGCTACTTCGTTTGCACTGCCAAAGGAAATAGAGCAATCGCTGCTTTTGAGTGCGTGAACGTCGTTTACCCCGTCTCCGACCATACCGACCGTTTTGCCCTGTTTGCGAAGTTCGTTTACGATCAAGCATTTTTGTTCGGGCGAAACTCTGCCGAAGATCGCGTAATCGTTTACGCAGGCTTTGAGTTCGTCGTCCGTCAAAGAGGCGCAATTGATATATTTGTCGCTGTCTGAAACACCGGCTTTCGTCGCGATGCGGGAAACCGTCAAAGGATCGTCGCCCGAGATGACCATAATGCGAACTCCGTTTTCACGGAACCATTTAAGCGTACAGGGAGCGTCGTCTCGGATCTCGTCTTCGATGGCAAGCGCCATAACCGGAGTACAGCGATCGGGCGTCGCAAAAAGAAGATCTCCGTCCAATTTGGAGAGAACGACAACTCTCTTCCCTTCCTTCGCGCATTGCTCGGCGTATTCTCGCAACTCACCCGTAAACGGGGAAATAAATTCGGGGGCTCCGAGAACGAATTTCGATCCGTCCTTGAAAGTTACTCCGCCGTATTTTCTCCCGGAATAGAACGGAAGCGCAAACTCCGTAGCTTCCGCGTCTCCGCCGCTGTAAAACTTTCTGAGCGCGTTTGCCGTTGCGTTCATATCTTTCGTTCCGGCAAGGAGATCGGCTAAGATCTTTTCCGCTTGAACGGACGAGTCGAATATCTTTTTATCTACGACGCGCATTGCGCCCGTCGTAATCGTTCCGGTTTTATCGAGAAGCAACGTATCCACGAGAGCAAGCATTTCGACGCCGTACATATCCTGAACAAGGGTATTTTTCTGCGATAATTTCAAAACGGAAGCCGCAAGCGCGCAGCTCGTCAGGAAAAACATTCCTACGGGAAGCATCGCGAGAGCGGAAGCCGCCGTATATTTCAATGCGACGTGAAGCGAACTCCCCGCGACGTAATAGTTGACCAGAAACGATCCGATCGCGAGAGGGATCAAAATAAAACTGATGATTTTGATCAGGAAATCAAGGGAATAAAAGATCTTGCTTTTGGGTTTAGCCATACGGCGAACGACCTTTCCGATCCGCTGGATGTTACTGCGCATTCCTACTTTATCCGCCTGCACAACCGCTTCGCCGACAAGGACGTGGCTACCCGACAACACATAGTCGCCGATCCCCTTTTTTACAATATTGCCTTCCCCCGTTAAGATGGATTCATCGAGATCCAGCGATCCCTCTCGAATAAAACCGTCCACGGGAACTTTTGAACCCGCGCGCATAACGACGAGGTCGTCCAAAACGATACCTCGAACAGGGATCTCAACCCGTTTTCCGTCTCGAATTACGGTAAAATCGCTATCCACTTCGAAGGATAGTTTTTTGATCGCGTTCTTTGCTTTTACCCCTTGCACGATCCCTACGATGATATTAAAGAAAATGATGGTCGATGAAACGGTATCGCTGTATTCACCGATGGAAAAAAGCATGATCAGGATCAGAATCGTAACGACATTACAAAAAGTAAACACGTTCTCCGCGATGATCTTCAAATAAGATTTTGAAGGATCGATGATACGCGCGTTCGTGTTTCTCTCTTTTTCCCGCTGCTTGACCTGCGAGAAGCCAAGCCCCATTTCAAGGTTTGGGGAAAACCTTTTGATCGTTTTTTTCTTTTTCAAACTCATCTTATTTGATTTTAACGCTCAAATGGCGTTCCATATCGAATTCGTTCCAAGGGAAAACCGAATCGTCCGGGAAAGCGCGGAAAACCATAATGTCTTTCTTCGTTGGGTGCGGAAAACGGATCTCTGCGCTCCAAAGCGCGAGATTATCCGCTTTTATAAGCTTGTCGCCGGCGTATTTAACGTCGCCGACGATCGGACAACCGATATGCGCGGTTTGTACGCGGATCTGATGGCTTCGACCGGTATATAGGGTAATTTCCGCAAGGCAGATCTTTTCTTTCTTTTCCAAGACTTTATAATCCAAAACCGCCCTTTTCGCTCCTTGAACGCTCATCGGCGCGACAGTAACGACGTTTTTCGCTTCGTCCTTAATCAAATAATTGTCCAATCTCCCGTTTTTATCCTTGGGAGAGGAAGAAAGAACGGCAAAATAGCGCTTTTCAAACGCGCCCGTCGTAATACTTTCGGAGAGGCGTGCGGCTGCTTTGCTCGTTTTCGCGAACACCATGACCCCACCCGTCGGACGATCGAGCCTATGTACGAGGCCGAGATATACGTTTCCGGGTTTTTCCGCACTCTCTTTTACGTATTCTTTCAAAAGAGTAAGCATATCCTTATCGTGGCTTTGATCCTCTTGGGAGGGAACGTTAAAAGGCTTTACGACCACGAGAACGTGATTGTCTTCGTATATAATGGGAATGTCTTTATAAGTTATGTTCATAATTCACCTTTGTATTTCGAATTAAATACGGCTAAACCCGTGCAACCGCAAGGAAGCAACAAGCCGTCCGTTTGGGGAAGCGCAAGTTCATAAGCGTCGGATAAGAAGTTCGCTTTATCTTTGAGGGCAAGTTTGAGAATATTCGCGATCACGGTGGGTTGCAAACCCGTCGTATAAGAATTGATCAAAAAGAAAAGCGGCTTATCCGACAATACTTTTACCGTTTGAAGTACGAGGGGATACAGGCTCTCTTCGAGCTTCCAAACCTCACCATTCGGACCTCTGCCGAATGAAGGTGGATCCATGATAACGGCGTCGTAATAATTTCCTCTTCGGATCTCCCGATTGACGAACTTCAAGCAATCGTCCACGATATAACGGATCGGTTTCTCTTTGAGTCCCGATGAAGCGGCATTCATTTTTGCGCGTTCGACCATTGCCGGCGCCGCGTCCACGTGCGTTACGGAAGCGCCTGCGCTCGCAGCCGCAACGGTAGCTCCGCCCGTATATGCGAACATATTCAGAACTTTGATCGGGCGATTGGCTCCTTTGATCAAACTTCGGATCTTTTCCCAATTCGCCGCTTGCTCGGGGAAAAGTCCGGTGTGTTTAAAATTTTTCGACAATTTCAAGTGAAAAACAAGGTCTCGCCACGAAATCGAGAACTCGTCTTTAAAAGGCTTTAATACAACCCACTTTTCTTCCTTCTTTCCCGCGTCGAGCCGATAATAAGCGTTCAACTTTTCAAATGAAAAAAGGTCGAAAGGTGCGTCCCAAATCGCCTGAGGATCGGGGCGAAGGAGATAAACCTTGCCCCAACGCTCCAGCTTGTAACCGCCGCCCGAGGCAACGATCTCATACTCTTTCCAATCGGAAGCTATTTGCGGCATACGGATAAGCGGACGGTCTTTCCGCCGAGGTCGAATTCTTTTTCGTAACCGGAAACGGAATCGAAGTTTACCGCATCGGCAAGCACGTCGGCCGCCACTTTGAATTCTTCGATCACGCTCTGCACTTCGGGATCGGAGATAACGCCGAGAACGATATGATCGGTAACCTCAAAGCCCGCTTCTTTTCTCATCGTTTGAACTTTGGAAACGATTTCGCGCGCATAGCCTTCGCGAATCAGATCCTCATTCAAAGTCGTATCGAGCGCAACGGTGATCTTGCCGTCCGACTCTGCGCTGAACCCTTCCCCGCTCTTAGTCGCGATCAAAAGATCGGCTTCCGTAAAATCAACGGTCTTTCCGCCGATCTCGGCTTTATATACGCCGCCGCCCTTCACTGCCGAAACGATCTCGTTCCCGTCTGCGGAAGAAAGAAAAGCGCGAATTTGACCGAGGAGAGAACCGTACTTCGGTCCGAGCGTCTTTAATTGAGGCTTGATCTCATACGTAATAAAGGACTGCGCCTCGGTTGCCTGCGTAACTTTCTTTACGTTTAGCTCTTCCGCGGCGATCTCGAGCATTCCGGGGAGAGTAAAGTCCACGTCCGTCTTAACGAACATATTCGATAAAGGCTGACGGTTTTTAACGTTCGCCTTATTTCTCGCGGCTCTTCCGAGGAAGACAACGCCTTCGACCGCCGCCATTTCCTTTTCGAGCTCTTTATCGATATATTTCTCGTCCGCAACGGGGAAAGAGGTCAGATGCACGCTGATGGGAGCGCTTGCGTCATTATTTACGACGAGATTGCGATACACGCTTTCCGCCATAAAAGGAGTAAACGGAGCGATCACCTTGCTCATCGTTACGAGAACGTGATACAAAGTTGCGTAAGCCGCCGCCTTATCCTCGGTCATTTCCTTACCCCAATACCGTTCGCGGCCGCGCCTGACGTACCAATTCGAAAGTTCGTCCGTAAAGTCTGCGATCATACGCGCGCTTTCGGTGATCTTATAATTCGATAGGTTCTCATCCACGCTCTTGATCAAAGAATTCAAACGGCTGAGCACCCACTTATCCATCAAAGAAAGTTTGCATTCGCTCAAAGAATACTGTTTCGGATCGTAATCGTCGATTCCGGCGTACAGCGCGAAGAACGCGTACGTATTCCAGAAAGTTCCCATAAATTTTCTTTGCGCTTCGGACACGGCGTCCGCATAGAAACGGGAAGGAAGCCACGGCGAAGAACCCGTATAGAAATACCAGCGCACGGCGTCCGCACCCTGCTTATCGAGAACGCTCCAAGGATCCACGACGTTTCCTTTGTGCTTACTCATTTTCAAACCGTCTTTATCGCAAACGTGTCCGAGAACGATACAGTTTTTGAAGGGGGCTTTATCGAAAAGAAGCGTGGAGATCGCCATAAGCGTATAGAACCAACCGCGCGTTTGATCGACCGCTTCGCTGATAAAATCGGCGGGGAAATGTTTTTCAAAGGCTTCTTTATTCTCAAACGGATAATGGAGCTGCGCAAACGGCATCGAACCGGAGTCGAACCAACAATCCATTACTTCGGGCGTTCTTCTCATTTCGCCGCCGCAAGAACACTTAAACGTAATACGGTCGATGTAAGGACGGTGCAGTTCGGACGGAAGCGTTCCGGAGAGTTCCTTCAATTCCGCTTTGCTTCCGATCACGTGCGTCTTACCGCACTCGGAACATACCCATACGGGAAGCGGCGTACCCCAATATCTTTCGCGGGAAACGCCCCAATCGATCACGTTTTCAAGGAAATTACCGAATCTGCCCGATCCGATCGTCGGCGGGATCCAATTCACAGTTTCGTTATTCTTCAAAAGATTGTCGCGAACGGCGGTCATTTTGATAAAATAGGACGAACGCGCATAGTACAGAAGCGGCGTATCG